>NZ_BAXQ01000014.1:0-98960 GCF_001310615.1 Thalassobacillus sp. C254
AGGCTTTCCAATATTCCACAGTAGCTCAGTGGTAGAGCTATCGGCTGTTAACCGATCGGTCGCAGGTTCGAATCCTGCCTGTGGAGCCACGGAGAGCTGTCCGAGTGGCCGAAGGAGCACGATTGGAAATCGTGTAGGCGGTTTAAACCCGTCTCGAGGGTTCGAATCCCTCGCTCTCCGCCATTTTGGATATTATATATAGTGGCCCGTTGGTCAAGTGGTTAAGACACCGCCCTTTCACGGCGGTAACACGGGTTCGAATCCCGTACGGGTCACCACTTATTTGGAGGATTAGCTCAGCTGGGAGAGCACCTGCCTTACAAGCAGGGGGTCGGCAGTTCGATCCTGTCATCCTCCACCATATTTTTTAATAATATCGCGGGATAGAGCAGTCTGGTAGCTCGTCGGCTCATAACCCGGAGGTCGGAGGTTCAAATCCCCCTCCCGCAACCAAAATAATTCCCGCTACTACGTCGAGAGACCTCAGCGGCAAGGGAATATCAATAGTACCCGCCAGGGTGCAACCAATTAAGTTTTGCTGCAACGTTGAGTAAGCGTCAAAGCAAAAAAACATGAGTAGTACTCGAAAGAGTGCAACCAAAATAATTCCCGCTACTACGTCGAGAGACCTCAGCGGCAAGGGAATATCAATAGTACCCGCCAGGGTACAACCAATAATTCTCATATCTATATTTATAATATCGCGGGATAGAGCAGTCTGGTAGCTCGTCGGGCTCATAACCCGGAGGTCGGAGGTTCAAATCCTCCTCCCGCAACCAATTAAGTTTTTGCTACGACGTCGGATAAGCGTCAAAGCAAAAAAACATGAGTAGTACTCGGAAGAGTGCAACCAAAATAATTCCCGCAACTACGTCGAGAAACATCAGCGGAAAGGGAATATCAGTGGTACCCGCCAGGGTGCAACCAATTAAGTTTTTGCTGCGACGTCGAATAAGCGTCAAAGCAAAAAACATATGAATGCAAACAATTTAATAGGGGCCTGTGGTGTAGCGGTTAACATGCCTGCCTGTCACGCAGGAGATCGCGGGTTCGATCCCCGTCAGGCCCGCCATTTAAGGCTCGATAGCTCAGTCGGTAGAGCAGTGGACTGAAAATCCACGTGTCGGCGGTTCGATTCCGTCTCGAGCCACCACTTTCATAGTAGGCCGGTCTAGCTCAATTGGTAGAGCAACTGACTTGTAATCAGTAGGTTGGGGGTTCAAGTCCTCTGGCCGGCACCATTTTTACTATAAGCATACTGGAAACCAACTGATCGAAGAAATCATAGGTTAGCCAATTATAGTAAATCTACCAAGAAATACACTTGACGATAAAGTAAATGTTTTGTAATATATTTATTGTCCCTTTTGGAGGGGTAGCGAAGTTGGCCAAACGCGGCAGACTGTAAATCTGCTCCCTCTGGGTTCGGCGGTTCGAGTCCGTCCCCCTCCACCATCTATTTAATAGGGGTATAGTTTAATGGTAAAACGAAGGTCTCCAAAACCTTTGATGTGGGTTCGATTCCTACTACCCCTGCCATTATCTTACTCATATGGCGGTTGTGGCGAAGTGGTTAACGCACCGGATTGTGGCTCCGGCACTCGTGGGTTCGATTCCCATCAATCGCCCCATAGATTTTGGGCTATAGCCAAGCGGTAAGGCAGCGGATTTTGATTCCGTCATGCGCTGGTTCGAATCCAGCTAGCCCAGCCATGTCGCGGAAGTAGTTCAGTGGTAGAACACCACCTTGCCAAGGTGGGGGTCGCGGGTTCGAATCCCGTCTTCCGCTCCATATTCATATTGTATAGTCCTTGTGCATATAATGAAAACATGCACATGGCGGCATAGCCAAGTGGTAAGGCACGGGTCTGCAAAACCCTTATTCCCCGGTTCGAATCCGGGTGCCGCCTCCAACTTAGGTAACAGCTGCCGGGGTGGTGGAATTGGCAGACACACAGGACTTAAAATCCTGCGGTTGGTTTCAACCGTGCCGGTTCGAGTCCGGCCCTCGGCACCATTTATTTAACTGAATATGTATATTAAGCCGGTGTGGCGGAATTGGCAGACGCGCACGACTCAAAATCGTGTTCCTTATGGAGTGTCGGTTCGACCCGACCACCGGTACCATACATATTACATAACTCTTTAATTCAAGGCTTCTCACAATAGTGGGAAGTCTTTTTTTGTGTCCCGGCGTGTCTGGCAGCTATGTGGTGAAAGTCCACTTTGGGCTTGGTAATGGGAACCGTTAGCGAATGGGAAGGGTGTTCGGGGCGACCCGGAATCTGAAGAAAGCCGGACGTAATCACACGCGGTAACGAACAGAAACAGGATACAAGGCTGAAGCGGAAAGGATGAGTTTGCACAACAAGATAAAATCCTACATTGCCCGAACTCCGCACAGTAAATACCGCACCCACGGGTGGAAAGCGGTCAGACTTACCCGGGGAGGTCTTATCAGGGTTTCTACGAAGGAGAAATTCCTTACAGGGATAACGATGCCAGCGATTCAACAGAGACCATAGTAGTCACATACACTTCGTAACGAAGGGTCGAACAATAAGAATCACTGACAAGCTTGGAGGTGTGGAGAATGCAACGAGCAAAGACAACATCGAAAGATGGATGCCTGCGGGAGGGTACGCTGGAAGCGAAGAGTAATGCTTGAGTGTGCAGTGTTCTTCGCGGCTTGGTTGCATACCATGGGGGATCTCCAGGATGATGAACTATGTTCATAATATCTCCCAGTGGGTGAGAAGAAGGATCAGACAGTTAATCTGAAAAAGGTGGAAGAAAGTGAAAACCAGATATCGAAGTTTGATCAAGCTGAAAGTTCCCAGAGATAAGGCATGGGAATGGGCTAATACCCGCAAGCTACTGGAGAATATCAAAGTCCTTTACTCTACATTGTGCCATCACAAAAGAAGCCCTGCAAAAAGCAGGACTTCTAAACATGGAAGCTTTCTATAAGAAAATGCATGAAAGGTATCATTCAACTTATTGAACCGCCGTATACGAGATCCGTATTTACGGTGGTGTGATAGGATAGAGAGGCAAATCCTCCTCCTACTGTTTCATTTGAATCCATTTTAAACGTTTCAAAGTGAATCATTAAGTGTAGCAAGTGGATGGTAACTGGTATAACACCCCATAACTAAAATGAGAATATATAAATTTTTATGTGAGGAAATCTAACATCTGGAGACCCTGAAAAATAGGCAAATGTGTATTTTTATATATAATTATTCTAAAAAATATCAAATGTTTTGTTTAAAGTGTACAATGACTTTCGTTTTCCTCCCCAGTATTATGAACACTAATCAAGGACAACAACATTAGAATTCTACTGGGGGATATAGAAATGAATACAGAAAGTGAAACAAAAAAGTGAAACAAAAAGAAAAAAAGTTTCAGATGCCGCACATCTATGTTATATTATTCATTCTTATGGCTCTTGCAGCTATTTCAACACATCTCATTCCCGCTGGTGAGTTTGAACGGATCACTGGACCGGAGGGAAGGGAGTCTATCGATCCAGATTCGTATACTCAGGTAGATGCATCACCTGCTGGTCTTGAGGAGTTCATGCTCGCCATACCAAGAGGATTAGTGGAAGCAGGAGAAGTAGTGTTCTTTACTCTTATTATTGGCGGCATGTTTATGGTTCTTCGTAAAACCGGTATAATTGAAATAGGTGTAAATAAGCTGACAACAGCTTTTTCAACGAAAAGTACTGCAGTAATTCCAGTTCTAATGATCGCTTTTGCTGCCGTCTGCGGAGTTATCGGGACACAGGAGCTAAGCTTAGTGTATGTTCCAGTTATTATTCCGCTTTTAATAGCTTTAGGCTATGATTCTATGGTTGCAGCCGCAGTAGCTCTTATAGCAACGACTGCTGGGTTTATGACTGGATTTCTTAATCCAATTAATACTGGGCTTGGACAGCAAATAGCGGAAGTTCCTTTATATTCAGGCATAGAGCTTCGGCTGATTGCTCTTGTAGTTATCTTAGGAGTGGGAATTATCTATGTCATTCGTTATGCTAAAAAGGTACAAGCCAATCCAGAAAGCAGTCTGGTCTATGACGAAGATAGAGAAAAACGTGAAATTTACTCAAATCCAGATGAATCAAAAAGTAGAAGATTTACTCCAAGGCAGAAAGCAGCTGGTGTCTTTTTAATTGGCTTTTTTGCCATTCTGATATATGGAGTCATTGCTCAAGGTTGGTTCATGCTGGAAATGTCAGGCCTTTTCATTGTTATGGGAATTGTGGTAGGTATGGCAGCCGGTTTAACAGCAGCTCAGGTTTGTGAAGGCTTTAATCAAGGATTTCGCGAGGTATTAGTGGGAGCAATTATCGTTGGAGTCGCCAGATCAGTCGCAGTTGTTATGGAGGACGGCCAGGTGATGGACACGCTCATTTATAACTTAGGAGCAGTGGTAGGTCAATTTCCTGGAACCTTAAGCGCAATGGGGATGTTTATGTCGCAACTGCTGTTTAACTTCCTCGTACCTTCTGGCAGCGGTCAGGCTCTGGTAACGATGCCTATTATGGCTCCTCTTTCTGATATGATTGGGGTGACCAGACAAACGGCTGTACTTGCCTTCCAATTTGGCGATGGCTTAGGAAACATTCTTTTTCCTACTTCAGGTTATTTTATGGCTACTCTTGTTCTGGCAGGGGTAAGCTGGCATAAGTGGGTAAAGTTCTATTTTCCTTTATTCTTAATATGGGCCGCGATTGCAGCTGTATTTCTCATTATCGCCCAAGTCATTCAATGGCAGTAACCTTACGCCCTAGAAAGAAAGAACAGCCTTTTTGATAGATTATTAAAAAATTATATTAAAACCCGTTCCTGATTATAGGAACGGGTTTGTTTTTATTTACTGTTAATTACTTTAATAGTCTGTGGTCCGGCAACGCATCGACTTTCAACTTGTTGGCTTTTTGGAAGCTCTTCACTGCCGCTTCTGTGGCAGGACCGAATTTCCCGTCAGCACCTCTTGTGTTAAAGCCAAGACTGGTCAGTTTCTGCTGAAGCTTTTTCACTTCGCTTCCGCTGCTTCCTTTTCTTAGTGTACCGCTTTTAATCTGAGTGGAAGTGGATGGAGACTTATTGACGGTTTTACTCTGGTTTGCTAAAAGGTTTTTCGTCTGAGTGCCTACAACCCCATCGGCTTTGAGCTTATTAGCCTTCTGGAACTTTTTCACAGCATCCTCGGTTCCTTTTCCAAATATGCCATCTGCAGAAACCTTGTAACCTGCAGCACTCAACTGTCGTTGAATTTCTTTTACTGCTTCTCCTTTGCTTCCTCGTTTAAGTGTTCCGCTTGTAGTGCCTCCTGGACTGGAAGGGCTGCTGTTTCCATTTATTTTGTACCCATTATTCTTTGCAATTGTATCAAAAGACTGGCTGGATGTAGTAATGACAACAGGAGTGTTTACTTTTACCCGGCTGAAAAGCCATTCCACTTCATTGTTATGCATTCTGACACAGCCTGCGCTTGCATAAGTACCAATGGAAGAGGGATTGTTATTTCCGTGGATGGCATATGTGTTTCCGTTGGTTCCTCTGGCGTTAAGGCCAATCCAGCGCTTTCCTAAAGGGTTTTTTGGATCGCCGCCGGCAATATTGCTTTATAATACGGGCGGTTCACAATTTTATTGACTACTTTGTGTTTTCCTTCAGGTGTTAAATTAGAACTCCGTCCGGTAGCTACACTGAACGTCCGGACTAATTTGTTGCTTTCATAAAATGCGAGCTGATTCGTTGCTTTGTTAATGACAATCATTTGACCAGTAGATGCTGATGTAGTTGGAACTTGCCACAGTAAAAACAGAAGTCCAACCAGTATGCAGGCGAGAACCTTTTTCAACCTACACCCCTCTTTTCCTATTTAATAACCACACGTCAATGTATGCATAAAGGCAGATAGAATTGTCATTTTACTAAAATAAAATAAAAACTATATAAAGAACAAAAGCATAAAAGTCACAAGGAAGGATTCTTCTGTCATTAAGGGGCGTTCGATTTAGGAAAATGAAGGGATTGATTCATGGTAGCTGCTCCTTTCTAAGGGTGATTCTATCACTTTTGTTCTACAACAAGAACTGAACAAGTTCATTATATGGCACAATATGAGCAATTTCAATGAAAAAAATAAGTTAAAAATCTAGTGGTTTTTGCAAAAAATTACAAGGCGCAGCGGGGATTTTAGCTTATTATGGTTATTAAAAAGAAAAAAGAAGAATCCTGAAAGCATGAAACGAGACCCAGCCTCTAATGAAAGGAGGCTGGGTCATTTATATTACATCTATGTTACAAATGAGAGTGGTGCCAGGCACCCTACATTGGGTAATTTTTATGTTTTTGGTTACTCTATGAAGACTTGATAATTCTTTTATGGAAGGAGTTCATGTTATGAAGCAAAAAACCGGTGGTTGATTGCGTTGTCTGCTGTATTTATACACCTCTCCATTGGATCTATTTATGCGTACAGTGTGTTCCAAACCCCCTTGTATGAGGAACTGGGCTGGGGCGGGGCAACAGTGACGATAGCCTTTACGCTGGCCATCTTTTTCCTTGGCATTTCAGCTGCCTTTTTTGGAAGGTTTGTTGAAAAACGTGGTCCCAGGGTATCGGCCTTTTTAGCAGCTGTTCTATTTGGTGCAGGCTTAATTGGCGCAGGATTTTCCATAGGAATCGGATCGTTATATGGCTTTTATTTTACCTACGGGATCCTTGGAGGGATCGGTCTTGGCATTGGATACATCTCTCCGGTGTCTACTCTGGTGAAATGGTTTCCTGACAGAAGGGGGCTTGCTACAGGGATGGCGGTGTTTGGTTTTGGAGCAGGCTCTTTAATTGCCAGTCCAGTAGCTGCAAGGCTCATTGAAGGAATGGGGGTGGCCAATACTCTGTACCTGTTAGGAGCTGTTTATTTTGTTTTGATGTCTCTGGGCGCATGGTACATTGCCCGGCCTCCAGAGGATTGGATGCCTGCAGCAGCTAAAGAGAAAAAAGACGACGGCGAGGTTGAAAAAAGAGAAGATCTGGCTCAGTTAACAGCTAATGAAGCCATAAAAACAAAACGTTTCTGGCTGCTATGGTGGATGATGCTTATAAATATATCCGCAGGAATCATGTTAATTGCTGTGGCTTCACCTATGGCTCAGGAGTTAGTTGGAATGACGGCTATGGCAGCTGCTACTGTAGTTGGGGTTATGGGGCTCTTTAATGGTGGTGGTCGTATTATTTGGTCTACTCTTTCGGATTATATCGGGAGGCCTAATATATTCTTAATTTTCTTCGGTGTTCAGCTGGTTTCCTTTATGATCCTGCCATGGTGGGTAATGCTCTTATCTTCCAGATTTTAATGTACCTTATTGTTTCTATATACGGAGGAGGCTTTGCCACACTGCCGGCATTTATAGGTGACATGTTTGGTACAAAACAGCTTGGAGCCATACACGGTTATCTCCTGACTTCATGGGCAGTGGCGGGTGTTGTAGGCCCTATGATTGTTTCATTTATAAGGGAAGCGACAAACGCTTATACTACGACCTTCTATGTCTTTGCTTTTTTAATTGCAACTGCTCTTGGTACAGCCTTTTTGATCAAGCGGGATATTCAAGGAATTCAGAAAGAAAAGCTGAAATTAGCAAATCAGAGCTGATAGCTTTCATTGTATAATGCAAAAAAAACAGGGAAATATTTTACTAAGAAATTGTTGGAAAGCAGGTGATGAGACTGGACAGTCAGACTTTTTCCATACAAATCAACGGTGAAGAGTTTACGGCAAAACCAGGCCAGTCAATCTTTGAGGCAGCAAAGTACGGAGATCTGTATATTCCTGCCATTTGCTCCTCACAGCCTGATTTAGGCTTTGGAGTTATTGAAACATGTGATACATGTTTTGTTGAAGTAAACGGAGAACTGAAACGTTCCTGTTCGACAGAAGCAGCACCTGGAATGGTGGTTAAAACGGTCTCTGAAAAGGCAAAGGAAGCTCAGGAAGAAGGTATGCAGCGAATCCTTAAAAACCATGAGCTGTATTGCACAGTATGTGATAACAACAATGGTAACTGTGTAGTGCACAATACAGCAGAATATTTAGAAATTGAACACCAAAAGTATGAATTTAAACCAAAACCTTATCCTCCTGATAATTCACATCCTATGTACCGGTATGAGCCTGACCAGTGTATCCTTTGCGGCCTTTGTGTAGAAGCTTGCCAGGACTTACAGGTGAGTGAAGTGCTTAGCATTGACTGGAAGCGGGAAACCCCACGTGTCATTTGGGATAATGACGTTCCCATTGATCAATCGTCTTGTGTGTCGTGTGGTCATTGTGTCACTGTCTGTCCATGTAATGCATTGATGGAAAAATCAATGCTCGGGGAAGCTGGATATATGACAGGGATGCCAAAGGATGTTCTTGGCCCGCTTATTGAAACAACCAAAGAGGTAGAGCCGGGATATCAAGAGATCTTTACAATGTCAAACATTGAAGCAACGATGCGTGAGGATCGGATAAAACGCACCAAAACAGTTTGCACCTACTGCGGGGTAGGTTGCAGCTTTGAAGTATGGACGAAGGAAAGAGATATTTTAAAAATCCAGCCTCAGCCTGATGCACCTGTCAACGGTATTTCGACGTGTGTTAAAGGAAAATGGGGATGGGATTTTGTAAACAGTGAAGAGAGGCTTACCAAGCCTTTGATTCGAAAAGAAGGAAAGTTTGTAGAAGCTACCTGGAATGAAGCATTAACGCTCATTGCTTCTAAATTTACTGAATTAAAGGACACGTATGGCCCAGATTCCATGGGGTTCATTGCCTCCTCTAAATGTTCGAATGAAGAAAATTACCTTTTTCAAAAGCTTGCCCGCGGGGTAATGGGCACAAATAATGTAGATAACTGTTCCAGGTACTGTCAGTCCCCGGCGACAGCGGGACTTATGAGGACAGTTGGGTACGGAGGGGATGCAGGAACCATAGAGGATCTTAAGACGACTGACTTAGTCTTTGTAATTGGAGCAAATCCTGCTGAATCACACCCTGTTCTTGCAACGAGGATAAAAAGAGCCCATAAGCTTCATGGGCAGAAATTGATTGTCGCTGATTTAAGAAAACATGAATTAGCTCAGATGGCAGATCAATTTCTCCATCCTGTTCCATCTTCAGATTTAATATGGATCTCTGCGGTGACAAAGTACATCATCGATCAGGCTGGGCGGATGATGACTTTATCAAGAACAGGGTTAATAATTTTGACGAATACGTCGATTCTTTAGACAAGTATACGTTAGAATATGCTGAACAAGAAACCGGATTAAAGAAAGAGGAGCTTATTGAATTAGCGACTACGATCAATGAGGCTGAAACGATGTGCATATGCTGGGCGATGGGGGTTACACAGCATATTGGAGGCACTGAAACGAGTACAGCCATCTCGAACCTTTTGTTAGTAACCGGAAATTACGGCAAGCCAGGTACAGGGGCTTATCCGTTGCGAGGACATAATAACGTTCAAGGAGCCTGCGATTTTGGGACGATGCCGGCTTGGATGCCAGGTTATGAGCCTGTGGAAAATGAAGAAATAAGAGCAAGGTATGAAAAGGCATGGGGTGTTTCACTGCCTCGAAAACCAGGTTTAAACAACCATCAAATTGTTGAAACCATTCACAGTGGGAAAGTAAAAGGAATGTATTTATTTGGTGAAGAGATGGGTCTGGTTGATGCCAATATTAATCACGTCCATGCCGCTTTTGAAAAGCTTGAGTTCTTTGTAGTCCAGGATGTCTTCTTCTCCAAAACGGCCGAGTTTGCAGATGTTGTTTTGCCTGCTGCTCCCAGCCTTGAGAAGGACGGAACATTTACGAACACGGAACGAAGAATCCAGCGTTTTCATAAAGTTTTTGAACCTCTTGGTGACAGTCAGCCAGACTGGAAAATATTCCAGGCCATTGCTAATCGTTTAGGGGCTAAGTGGAATTATAAGCACCCAAGCGAAATCATGGATGAGGCAGCAAGTCTGGCACCGCTTTTTGCCGGAGTGAGCTATGAGCGGCTTGAGAAATGGAACAGCCAGCTTTGGCCTGTCCAAAAAAGTGGAGAAAGTACACCTCTTTTGTACACTGAGAAATTTCCATTTGCAGACGGGAAAGCGAAGCTCTATCCTGTGGAATGGAGAAAGCCTTATGTGCCCGACGAAAAAGAGTATGATTTACATTTAAATAACGGAAGATTGCTTGAGCATTTTCATGAAGGGAACTTAACGTACAGGTCTAAGAGTATTACTCACAAAGTTCCTCAGCCTTGGCTTGAAGTGTCTCCGGAACTGGCAGAAGAACGCGGAATAAAAACGGGAGCCCTTGTTAAATTAACGTCCCCGTATGGCGAAGTGAAGATAAGAGTCTGGGTGACCGAGCATGTCTCTGGGAAAGAGCTGTATCTGCCGATGAATACAACGGATGAAATGGAAGCCGTAAACATGCTGACGAGCAGCTACCATGATAAAGTGACTCATACTCCAAACTATAAGGAAATGAGTGTCAAAATGGAGGTCATTGAAGCGGATGGGGAGTCTCCGCTCCCACGGCATAATTACAGGTTTGGTAACCGCCAGCCGCAGTTTGGAGTAAAAGTGGAAGACAAGTGGTCAAGGGACGACTTTACCCCGATTGCTGATCTTATTGAAGGAGAGGGGATGAATGATGGCCAAACAGATCACGCAAATTGAAAAGCATAATCCAAGTCAGGCAGAAGAAAGAGAAGAAGCAATCAGAACACTTGTGGACATGACAGCTGATAATCATGAGTCACTCATGCTTCTTCTGGAGGTTATTAAAGAAGTTAAGGATGCAGAAGTGTTAGATATGGCACGGGGATTTTTGAGAACCCGGGATAAAATTGGTGCTATTGCCGTAGAACAGATTAATCAGCCGAATGTGCACCGCGTGGTACAGGCAGGAACCCAGGCTTTTCAATTTTTAGGTAAAGTGGACCCGAAGGATATGGAGATATTACTTGCAGGGGTTGCTAATGGTCTTGACCGCACAAGTAAAGGGATAGAAAGCGATGAGAAGCTCTCCCTCTGGGGAATGGCAAAATCATTGAGAGATCCTGATATCAATGCTTCTATGCAAACGATGTTCGGTTTCTTAAAAGGAATGGGAGAGGCGTTGAACAACCATAAACCTGAAGCTGATCGATAAGAGGAAGAGAGCTACGATCCCACTCTCCCTGTGTTTTTCATACTTGTAGGTAAGGAGAAGTCACAATGGAAACCCAAAAGCTTGTCATAAATAATTTGAGCAATCAAGAGGATGCCCTGAAAGTGGAAAATATTCTTAGAGATGTTTGGGGCATAAGAAAAGTCAATGTAGATGTGGATAAGCAGGAAGCGGTATTTTCATATGATGAAAAAGCAGCATCATACATCGATTTTCAGCAGGCCGTTGTTGATGCTGGCTATAGAGTGGAAGGCGACGAAGGGTCTTAGAAAAACATACTTCTGAGGAGGTGCACGCCGATGCCACGGGTGTGCGAAATATGCGGCAGACGTGAGGAAGAAAGAATGGAAGAAGCAGCAGATCACGAACTTCTTGATGTATGCCACTCTTGTGCAAAAGATTTTCAGCAGCCTCATCCGGTAAGTGACTCGTAAACAAAGAAAGGACTGCACCCCACCTATAAGTTGGGGTGCTTTTATTATGTAATGATGGATGAAAAATCCACAAGAAAGTGGGACTTTGGTATAATGGCGTAAATGAATACTAAAGGGTGACTAATGGTGGATGCAAATACAGTAACCTTGCTTATTTCCCTGCTGTCTTTAACTATATCAGGGGGAGTAGCTGTTATTACATACCGGTATAATAATATCACAATAAGAAATGAGGCCAGAGTAGAACATAATAAGTTAATGCTTGAAATTGACAAGATGTACATAGAGGATCCGGATTTATGGAGTATTTATGACGATCATCCTATTTCGCAGCATATAGAAAAAACCCCGTTAAGAAAAGGAAAAAAAGAGGCTTTTATTTATTATTATATTAACTTCTTTGACATCATTTTTGATTTTTACCACAAAAAGATCTACAAGAATAAGAACGACAAAGAAGATTGGGAATCCTGGGTAGCTTTTATCAAACACTTTTTTAAAGGCTGCTCTCTGGCCAGAGGGATGTTTAAAGATTCCGCTGCATGGTATGACAAAGAATTTGCTGCCTTTGTATTATCTGTAATAAACGAAGTAGAAGAAGAGGAAAAAACAATCGCTGTAGATTGGAGCAATAAACATGACCCGGCATAATAACGGTGAAATGGTAACACCAGAAAAAGAAGACATAAATGAAATGTTAGAGCTGAACTATAAAATTTACCCAAAAGAGTGGCACGTTTCAAAAGAGTATGTCCTTTCTATTATGGAAAGAAACCCTTTTGTTTACAGGGTGTATAAAGAGAATAAACAGGTTAAAGGGATTCACAGTTTATTCCCTCTTCCCAAAACGGTGTACGAACAGGTCCTGACCGGTGAAATATCGGAAAAGAGCTTATGCGAACATATTATAGATTACAAGAAACCAGGTGATGTATATCTTTACTTGATTTCTATTATCGTTGATATTCATAGTCAAAAGGCAAAGGAATATACGAAACACCTTTTGTATGATATGGTTTCACAGCTTCATTGGATTGAGAAACAGGACCAGAACATTAAAGAGATTGGAGCTATTGCCATTTCAAAGGATGGAGAAAGGATATTACAACGTATAGGATTTTCCCACAGCCATTCAATGAAAGAGGAAGGAATATCCTACCCGGTCTTTCGATCTTCCAAAGAAAGCATTTTACAAGCTATTACTCTATAAGAAGCCAGCCTGAAGTAACATCAGGCTGGCTTTCTTTTGTTTCCCTGACTTAGACAACCACAGAGGTCCAAAGCTCTAGTCATATAAAAGTTTTTTACGGAACCTGCTTCAGAATCTAAAGCAGCAATACCGGCGGAATAACAACGGTCAGCCTGGTTTATTGGGCAGCTGATCATGGTATAATGGAGAGGGTGTCTTAACAAGCCGCACAATTAGCGGTCTGATTAGACCCCTCGATTTTTTTGGTCTTATTGTAAAAAAATGAGAGAAAACGTAAATGCTGTATAGTAATAAAAAAGGTTGAACGTTAAGGGATGCAAGACTCCTGCAAACGATAGCAGAAAAGAACCCTGCAGGGGGTTGTTCCCGAAGAGTCTTCATGCATTTTCGGCAAAGAAAACAGTGAATGGATATGAAGTGAAGGCGAAATGGCTGTCGCACTTGTACCTTTGGTGAAAGAGAGCTTCCATGCCATCGTTTAAAAAAGAGGCTGCCCAAAAAGCTTATGGGACAGCCTCTTCATAAATGAAGGTAGGACTACTCTAAGAGAAACCATTCAGCATCACCGCTATGAAGCTGGGTGAACATTTTTGCCAGAGAGCTTAACATCTCATTGGCTTCTGCAGACGCATCGACGGCCGAAGGTAAGCAATATGTAACGCATTTGCAGTGGTATTGTCTACTTTCGTTCTTGCCGAGTCTACAATAGGACTGCCAAAGGGCCCTTGAGCATCAGCGGAGACAAGGCGGCCTTGTAAGGAATTTTCCCGGCCGTTTCAGGCTTTATAACTTTCGCCTTCATTACCAAGGCGTAATATGATAGAATCTTGAAGTTGGTCCAAATTATAAATTCCAAATGGGATTTCATATTGCAGAGAAAAGAAATTATTTAGATCCACTGCTGAGTTTATAAAGCCCATTTTCTGTTTTCGCCCTACTTTTCGAAAGAGGCTTCATGAGACGGCCTATACCTGCCGGGATCAATGCCAAGAGTCTTGAATACCTTTCTCCATTCTTTCACGCCTTGATACCTGGTTACAGAGTCGTTTTCTAAATCAACCTGAATTTTTCCTGAAAAAACTCGAGCCGCCCTTTTAACATTTTAGGGGACTCATCAACCACAATATCTTTATAGGTAAGGATACCGATTTTAAAATCAGGCACTCGTTTTTTGATGTCCTGGTGAATAGATATGTTCATTGCCTTCCTCCTCTTGCATTTATTTGTTGCTTAGTTTATCACAACTTAGTCCAGGCCGCCTATACAAGTGCTTTATTGAGATAGGAGTGAGAAGAATGGCAGATGCCCAGTTGAAAGAAGAAATTATTGCATATAGTAAAAAGATTGGAATTGATAAGATTGGCTTTGCTTCTGCAAATCCCTTCTTATCCTTAAAAGACAGGTTGTTAAAGCAGCAGGAGCTTGGATATCAATCTGGATTTGAAGAACCGGATATCTATAAACGAACTCACCCTGATATGGTTCTCCCGGAAGCTAAAACAATCATAGCAATTGCTTTGGCCTACCCATCAAAAATGAAAAACCCTCCAAAAAGCAAAAAAGGCGACCGACGAGGCGTGTTTTGCCGTGCTTCCTGGGGGAGGATTATCATAGAGTATTGAAAAACAGATTAGAAAAGCTGCAGGAATTTATCCAGGAAAAAGCTCCGGCCGCCAGGATGAAATCAATGGTAGACACTGGGGAATTATCTGACCGGGCTGTGGCAGAGCGGGCCGGCATAGGATGGAGCGGAAAGAACTGCGCCATTATTACTCCGGAATTTGGCTCTTATGTTTATTTAGGAGAAATGATCACTACATTATCCCTTCCTCCTGATCAGCCAGTTACTGATCAATGCGGTTCTTGTAATAAATGTGTAGAGGCTTGCCCGACAGGGGCGTTAGTTCAAGGAGGCCAGCTTGACTCTAATAAATGTATTGCTTATCTGACACAAACAAAAGACTTTTTACCGGATCAATATAGGAAAAAGCTTGGCAATAGACTTTATGGCTGTGACACATGCCAACAGGTTTGCCCAGAAAATAAAGGGATCGATTATCATCATCAAGAAGAGTTTGAACCAGATCCTGAAATCGTTAAGCCGAAACTCATTCCCTTGCTTCAAATCAGCAATAAAGAATTTAAGAGAAAGTTTGGTCCAATTGCTGGTTCTTGGAGAGGGAAGAAACCTATACAGAGAAATGCTATTATTGCTTTAGGCCATTTTAAAGAAGAAAAGGCTGTAGACGATTTAGGGAAATTGCTTATTGATGATCCTCGTCCAGTCATTCGTGGCACTGCTGCCTGGGCATTAGGTGAAATAAATAATAGAGAGTCCAGAGATTATCTTAATCAGGCGCTTAAACAAGAAATCGACAGCAATGTAAAAAAAGAAGTTGATAATGCCCTAAAATAAGCTAATATAGCATAAAATAGCTTTGGAAAGTTCCATAATAATTATGTAGTATTAAGGACAAGAATGGCATGGAAGGATGTGGTATCTGTGTCTGAGAAGCGATCAGTCTTCTATTCAGAGATGGACAGTTTCATAGGTCCAATAACGCTTGTAGGTACCAATCAGGGGGTTTGCATGCTCCAATATGGGTCTGCCGAACACTCTCTCCCCTTGGTTAAAACATGGTTGAAGAAAAAGAATTTAAAAGTCGACCTGCTTCAACAAAACAATGAAGCTCTTCAGACGGTTGTTACCCAGCTGGAAGAATATTTTTCAGGTGAAAGAAATACATTTGATGTTGAGATAGATCTCTATGGAACTAAATTTCAAAGGCTTGTGTGGGAAGCGTTGAATGCTATTCCATACGGCCAAACAAAATCTTATAAACAAGTAGCTTTGGAAATAGGAGCCCCGAAAGCCGTCAGAGCGATAGGGGCAGCAAACAACCAAAACCCACTCCCTATTATCCTGCCATGTCATCGCGTAGTAGGAAGCAACGGGGCGATGGTTGGTTACGGAGGAGGCCTTCGCAAAAAAGAGCAGTTATTAGTGTTGGAAGGAGCCTTGCAGAAAGTTTCCTCTTAAACCTGTAAGAATAAGAGGACAGCACTACGACTGACTAAATGCTTAGACCTAAAAAAGAAGTGGCTGTGCGCAAAAGCTTTGCTTTTGAGACAGTCTCTTTTTTTGTCTTCCTGTCTTCAAAGAGGGTGCATTTTTATCTATGAGAGGTTAACAAGTGTGATAAAGTGATATAAAGTATTTCGATAAATGAACCATGTACTTTGTCTTTTGTTGAAGGTGGGAACTTCGATGAGAAAGGTTTTTTCATTTATGAAGCCATACCGGCTGGCAGCTTTTGTTGCTTTGCTGTTAATGCTTATAGAACTTGGGGTTGAATTGGTACAGCCTTTTTTAATTTCACGAATTATTGATGATGGCATTATGGAAGGGGATCTTTCTGTTGTTCTTCAATGGGGAGGGGTCATGGTGGGCCTTTCTCTAGTTGCTTTTACTGCAGGTATTATCAACTCCTTTTACGCCGCTCATGTCAGCCAGAGTACTGGACATGACATTCGTAAAGCCATATATACAAAAGTCCAATCCTTTTCATTTTCTACGTTTAGCCTTTTTCCAACCTCTTCCCTGGTGACAAGAATGACCAACGATATTACTCAATTGCAAAATGTAATATTTATGTGTCTTCGAATCATGCTGCGAGCTCCTTTGTTAGTACTCGGAAGCATAACTATGATTTTTATTGTAAATGCTCAATTAGGGATAATCTTTGCAATTACTGTTCCTATACTTCTTATATTTTTAATAGGAGTCATGAAAAAAGCGGGGTCACTATTTAAAATAGTCCAGGAACGATTGGATAAAGTCAACAATGTAATGTATGAAAGTTTAGCGGGGATCAGGGTCATTAAAGCGTTTTTACGGAGAACACATGAGATTAATCGATTTATACACGCCAGTGACGAACTTCGGGCGAAGGTAATTAAAGCCCTTCGCCTGACAGAAATCGCCATGCCCGTCATTCTTCTGCTTATCAATGGCAGTGTCTTGTTTGTCCTATGGTATGGAACAATTGAGGTGAATGCAGGAGGGGCTACGGTAGGGGAGGTTGTTGCCATTGTTAATTACGCGGCTAGAATGACAGGAGCCCTTTCTATTTTTACGATGATTATTATGATGTTTTCACGAGCCCGGGCATCAGCAAGCCGAGTTGCGGAAGTATTGGAATCTGAAAAAAATGAGGTAGAAACCGGTAAGGACGAGCCTACGGAAATCGGCCGTGGAGAAATAGAGTTTCAACAAGTTTCCTTTCGTTATCCTGAAAGCAGGGATTCCGTGTTGGAGAACCTTTCCTTTGTGATCAAAGGAGGGGAAAAGGCTGCCATTTTAGGAGCCACAGGTTCAGGGAAAACCTCCTTGTTCCAGTTGATTCCCAGGTTATATGAACCAGAACAAGGCTCTGTACTTATAGATGGAAAAGACATAAGGCAAATGGATTCGTCCCTTTTAAGGAATAACATAGGGTATGTTCCTCAGGAGGCCCTCCTTTTTACCGGGACGATTAAAGAAAATATTGCATGGGGCAAAGAAAATGCTTCTTTGGAAGAAATTAAGGAAGCGGCAAGGAAAGCTCAAATACATGAAACGATATTATCCCTGCCACATCAATACGACACCATCTTAGGTCAAAAGGGTGTTAATTTATCAGGCGGCCAAAAGCAGCGCCTTTCCATAGCAAGAGCTCTTATTAGAAAGCCTAGAATTCTGTTGCTCGATGATAGTACGAGTGCCTTGGATGTGAAAACGGAGATGAAGCTGTTGCAGGAGCTGGATGACTTATCATGTACAGTGTTAATGATCACTCAGAAAATAAGCACTACCATGGAGCTGACACGATTTTACTTCTTGATGAAGGACAGCTGACTGCCAAAGGAACGCATGAAGAATTAATGAGCATGTCTTCTTTATATTATCGTATAAACAAGTCCCAGGCGGGAAAGGAGGCTTAGCACATGTTTTCTAAACTTAAGGAGCCTTTTTCATACGAAAAACGAGCACTTAGCCATGGTAATAAAAATGCTTTAGTAAAGAAGCGTCCTCAAGCTGATAATTGGAAAGATACGTTAAAAAGAATCTGGTTATATCTCTCTTACCGGAAAGGGAAGCTTTTTTTCGTATTATTTCTTGTATTGCTAAGTTCTGCTTTTGCACTTCTGGGGCCATTTATGATTGGAATGGCTATTGACAATTATGTGGTTACAGGTGACCTGGGGGCTTTACGTTCTTTCCTTATTGGCCTTGTTTTTGTCTACCTCATCCATTCGGGCTCACTCCTTCTTCAAAACTTTTTAATGGCAGGGATTGCCCAGCAGACAGTATATACAATGAGAACCGACTTGTTCACTCATCTTCACAGCCTCCCTATCCCTTTCTTTGACAAAAAACAGCACGGTGAGTTGATGAGCAGGGTTACCAATGATATGGAAAATGTAAGTAACACTCTTAATAGCTCAGTCATTCAAATTTTTTCAAGCCTGCTAACACTTATTGGCACAATTAGTGTCATGCTATGGCTTAGTCCCCTTCTGACTTTGATTACCTGCTCATTGTACCGGCAATGGTATACGGGATGAAATGGATCACAAAACGGACAGGAAGGTTATTTAAAGAGCAGCAACGTGATCTTGGGGATGTGAATGGGTATATTGAAGAAACCATGTCCGGGCATAGCATCGTAAAGACTTTTTCTCTTGAAAAACGAGTGATTGACTCATTTATGGAGAAAAACGGGCGTTTACGCCAGTCTGGTTTCTGGGCTCAAACGATTTCCGGCTTTATTCCAAAGCTGATGAATATGCTGAATAATCTCAGCTTTGCCGTCATTGCAGGGGTGGGAGGTATTCTTGCTTTGCAGGGTGTGATAACCATCGGGGTAATCGTAATTTTTGCAGAATATGCAAGACAGTTTACCCGGCCACTAAATGACCTTGCAAACCAAGTAAACACCCTTTTATCTGCAATTGCAGGGGCGGAGCGTGTTTTTGAAGTGATGGATGAAAAAGATGAAAGAAGTGATGAAAAAGGGGCGGCAGTATTGTCAGAAGTGAAAGGGAGATTACCTTTTCAAACGTATCCTTTGCTTATGAAAGGGATGAACAGACGCTGACTGAGGTTACCTTTACCGCTCATGCAGGTGAGACTATAGCATTTGTCGGGCCGACAGGAGCCGGAAAGACAACAATAATAAATCTGTTATCTCGCTTTTATGATCCAGACAAAGGGGAAATTCAGTTGGATGGCCGGAATATGGCTCACATAAAAAGAGAAAGCGTGAGAAGCCATATGGCGTTTGTATTACAGGATTCTTTTTTGTTTCAAGGGACCATCAGGGAAAATATACGGTATGGAAACCTTTCTGCTTCAGATGAAGAGGTTGAACGAGCCGCCAGACTTGCTAACGCTGATGGATTCATACAGAAGTTCCTGAGAAATATGAGACAACCTTAAAACAAAACGGTCAGGGCATCAGTCAGGGGCAGAAACAGTTACTCTCTATTGCCAGGGCGATTTTGGCAGACCCAGCCATTTTAATTTTGGATGAAGCGACGAGCAGCATAGATACTGTCACTGAAATCAAAATACAAGAAGCACTGCAAAGGCTGATGAAGGGACGAACCAGCTTTGTTATCGCCCACCGCTTAAATACAATCAGGCAGGCAGACCAGATTATTGTGCTTCAACATGGAAAAATAACAGAAAAAGGTTCACACGAAGAATTAATGAATAATAAAGGTTTTTATGCTGAGCTGCAGGCAGGGCAGACAAAGGAACAAGCAGTCTAGTATGATTTCTTATTCGTATCCGATCACCCTCCTTCATATCTTTAAAGGAGGAGGATGATAGTGTGAGAGAATGGGAGTCCACATTAACTGAACATAGTGATCAACTGTTAGCTTACATGGTAGCTGGGGACACGAAAAGACAAAAAACATTGATAAGTAAATTAGAAAATCAAGAACTTGCAGCTTTGAGAAGGGGAGAGGAGCGCAACAGCAAGAGAAAGGCTGAACGAGTAAAAGGCAGCGGTGAGATTCTGCCTTACAGGGTATTTTCAAAGAGCGGGGAGAAGGCTGTAGATTACTTGTTTGTGACTTCATTTCTCATTCGTTTAAAGAAAGATTTTTACATGGAAGAAATCATGCAAAAGAGAAGAGCCACTTTTGATGGGAAGAAACTGCTGGAAGATAAAATTATTAGTGTACCGTATTTGTTTGAAAATAATGATTCTCCTTCCCGTTTTTTTTCACAAGAGAGACGCTCCTTTCAATATGATCGAAGAGAAGCAATTCGCTATGCTGAACGATGGTGGAATGATTACAATCCTCAATATGAAAAATTCACAGATAATTGTACAAATTTTATTTCCCAATGTTTACGAGCTGGGAATGCTCCTATGAGAGGGTACCCTAACCGGTCACAAGCTGGTGGTATCAAAATAACAACTGGAGTTACAGCTGGTCTGTGGCTCACTCAATGAGGTGGTACTTAAGCGGGTCAACCCAGGGTTTGTCAGCTTCCGAGGCAGAGAGGCAGAAGATCTCGAGGCTGGCGATGTGATTTGTTATGATTTTAACGGGGATGGGCGCTGGCAGCATACAACCATTGTTACGGCTAAAGATGCAAATAATGAACCGCTGGTAAATGCCCAGACAACAAATAGCAGAATGAGATACTGGCATATGAGGATTCAACAGCCTGGACGCCTAACGTAAAATATAAGTTTTTCCGCATCGGGGTGTGACACTGTCAGCCTTTTCTTGTGTCTTTTTTAAGTACTGAGCGGGGAATAGGAAGGGCGGGAGTAATATGATATAATATCCCATGTTATTGAAGAAACGAGGTGCAAATAGCCATGGCAATCCATGTCGTTTTATATCAGCCAGAAATTCCTGCTAACACCGGCAATATTGCAAGAACCTGCGCGGGGACTAATACGTCTCTTCATTTAATCAGGCCATTAGGTTCTCTACCGATGATAAAATGTTAAAAAGAGCAGGTTGTGATTATTGGCCGAATGTTAAGATTAATTATTATGATGCTATTGAAGAATTGCTTGAAAGCTATCCAGAAGGAAATTTTTTCTTTGTGGAAACTATTGGGACAAAAACATACAGTGACTTTGACTATACTGATCCAGCAGAGGATTATTTTTTTGTCTTTGGAAAGGAAACGACAGGACTTCCTGGTGAAATCACAGATAAGTATAAAGAACAATGTCTTCGTATTCCCCAGACAGATAAAGTAAGGTCATTAAACCTTTCAAATACGGCTGCTATTTTAGTGTATGAGGCAATGCGCCAGCAAGGGTTTAAAGGGTTGTCTTAAAATAAAAAAGGAGCTTTTTTGAGGAAAAAAGCTCCTTTTTCTTAATTCTTATTCATACTCACTGGCTGTGTGGCTTCTCTTCTACACCTGCTGTCAGGATGGAAACGAGGAACGCTACACAAACACCAAGAATTAAGACTAGTCCCATTGTGAAAGCCTCCTTTGTTGGTGGATGGATAGTCTAACCTATATTATAGACGAAAATACAATCAATGTGAATGTTCAATGCTTTCGATTTTGTGGCAATTCAAATCCCATGTATAATAAAGGTATGATACATATTTAGGAGGGATAGCAAATGTACGTAGTTATGAATGAGCTTCACGTGCCTAAAGAAGCAAAGGATGCAATGAAGGGGCGTTTTGCCCAAAGTGCTGAAAACATGAAGAAGGTTCCTGGATGTCTTGAATATTTATTCCTCGATAATGAAAACCCGGATGGGAAGCTGGTTGTGTTTACGAAATGGGAGACAAAAGAGCATTTCGAGGATTGGAAAAACAGCGATGCCTTTAAGAATGCCCACAAAGAAAAAAGAGAGTCTAAAGAAAAAAGCCCGGCTTCAGGCAGTGAACTGAATGCTTATGAGGTTGTTTACCAGACGTGAGAATAGGAAGATCAACAGAAAAATCTGTTGATCTTTTTTTATGCTTGCTATGATTAGAAAGAGTATACTAATATAGAATTCTTTAGGAGTCATCAATGAAAAATACATATATCACAAGCCACTTTCCTTTGTTTTCAATCCTGTTGTTCAGCTGCTCACTTGCTATATATACGGAAGGCCTCATCACAGGGTGGTTAAATGAGATCGGGCTGTACAGAGGAATGATGGAATTCTTCTCTGAAGCAGGAATCAAAGGCACACTTCTCTTTTTATTTCTTTTGTTTTATTTTATGGTCTTTTCAGCGTTGAAATTAATCTCCGATACACTTATTCAGCTGTCTCTATTATTTTTTTCAAACGATCAGGAAGGGGAGGACCTTTACAAAATTAGAAAGGGTTCCTGGATTTTTCTCATTGCAAGTGGCCTATCACTGTTTTTCATAGCTATGCCGGAAGTCATTATCATGTTATTTATTTCAGCTTCAGTTATTTACTTTACTTTTTTTGTGTATAAAATCAGCGGTTCCCTTTCTTTTAGTCGAATGACAGGGGTCATCTTCTTCCATCTTATGTTCTGGTCCTCATTCAGCTTGGTTGTTATCTATACCTGCACTGTTTTATATAATAGTTTTATCGCAAGCCTGCCGATATGACGTCTAAGAGGCCGGGACCAATTTTCCCGCAGGCGTCTCGTAATTTTGAACAGGTTCTCACATTGTGTATGCAAAATGGGTACCTTCCGATAAAGTTACATCACCTCAACAAAACGCTCGCCGTAGATCTCGTTTGTTTCTGTTTCCGAAAGCACTCCCGGCGGTGACTTAAGAAAGTATATCGCCTGGACGCATAACCAGAAAGGCTTGAATCCAAATATAAGGCACCAATTATCAAGAGAAGATAATTGGTGCCTAATTTACTTAAATGAAACAGCTTTGTCCTAGCCTCATGTAATTATTACATTTGTAGCTTAATGATGGCAGCAATATTTCGCGAGAGGTCTTCTAAGTAGTGTTCTCCGTGCTTCATCGCATCGTCCAGTGAAATAGGGCCAGGCACGAGGCTGAATGCAGCATCAATTCCACGGTCTAACACTGGTTCATATCCGTGCTCAAGCTTGCCGCACAAAGCTACAACATAACAACCATGTTTCTTTGCGGCTTGTGCTACTCCTATTGGAGTTTTTCCGTATATGGTCTGGCTGTCAATTTTCCCTTCTCCTGTGATCACTAAATCGGCGTCTTTCACTCTATCATGAAAGGAGGTTTCTTGGAGAGCAATGGTCACACCAGACTCTAACTCTGCCTGAAGACATGCAAGCAGACCAGCTCCTAAGCCCCCTGCAGCCCCGGCACCTGGAATGTCTGAAACAGGCTTACCAGTGCTGGTTTCCAGTATCATTCCAAAATTCTTTAAAGCTTCATCCAGTTCTTCTACCATTTCTCCTGTGGCTCCCTTTTGAGGGCCGTAGACAGCACTAGCTCCTTTTGGACCAGTCAAAGGGTTGGTTACATCACAAGCCACAGTAATGTTAACATGTTTTAATCTTGGATCCAGACCTTCCAAATCAAGGCGGGTAAGCTTCTTTAAAGCAGCTCCTCCTTCTTCGATCTCATTGTCTTTATAATCCAGCAGCTTTCCGCCCAGGGCCTTGATCATCCCGGCTCCGCCATCATTTGTAGCACTGCCTCCAATTCCAATAATAATTTTAGAAACATTATGGTCTAACGCAGCTTTAATTAATTCTCCAGTTCCGTATGTAGAAGTAGTAAGAGGGTTTCTTTCCTCAGCCGGAACAAGTGAAAGACCTGATGCTTCAGCCATTTCCATAATTGCAGTTTCCTTGTCGCCTGACACAGCATAGGAGGCCATCACTTTTTGTCCCATAGGGCCAGTAACCTCAGTAGTGTAAATCTTTCCGTTCAGAGCGTCGGCAAGTGATTGCGTTGTCCCTTCACCGCCATCAGCCATAGGGATTTTATCAATGACAATGTCCTTTTCAAAGACTTGCTGAAACCCTTTTTCAATGGCAGTAGCGGCCTCTTGTGCTGTCATGCATTCTTTGAACGAATCCGGTGCAATGACTACTTTTACCATGTGGATCACTCCTTTTCTAAAATAAGCGAAATACTCCAGATATTGATGGGGAGGTCGAATCAACAAGGCTTTCCTAGGCCATCACTTTAAGTACGATTGGAATTTCCCTGCTGACATCCCCGTTTATGAGGGGTTTCTCTATCTCTAGGGTAACCGTTTACAAAGTAACTTTCATTAGGCAACTGAATAGAGAAAAGTGAAAAATAAAGGATTTTATCGTGCAGCCGCACAAAAGCGGGCCTTTTTTTAGAAAAGAAATTTACCTACTGCGAGACACTGTTCTCATCGATTAATGCGAATAGCAGGCTCACTTTAAGTTCAAACAGGTCATTGATTAATTTAGGGTTTTTTCCAGTTATGTTTTGTATTTTTTCAAGACGATAGGCAAGGGTGTTCCTATGTATATAAAGTCGTTCTGCCGTTTTCATCATCTCACCGTTTTCCTCAATAAAGGCGAATAAAGTTTTATGCAACTCATCACCGTTTTCATTTAATAAAACCTTTTGATAATTTTGTATCAAGGGGAAAGATTCTTTAGGGAAATTTTGATAAAATCCATAGCACATGGCCTCTGTATGTAAGGATTCCATTGTCCATACCGTGCTCCATTTCTTTAAGGCGGCAGCTGTGTTATTGAGCAAACGAGCAACCTCAAAGGAGTGGCGCCATCCTTTATAACCGTACTCAGCAGGCCCGCATGAAGCTGTTACTCCCTGAAAGGATGAGGAAGACAGCCAGTGATTTATTTCCTTTCTCGCTGAATCAGCTGCTTTTGTGCTTCCTTTTCTTAAAAAAATTAACTCTGATGTATATAAGGGAATGAATTCGTCTCCTTCTTCTGCAATACGTTGCTCGAGCCAGTTTTTGAAGGTTCTAGACTGACGAGAGGGTAATGAAAATAAAAACACAGTTCCATAAGCATGTATATTAATTCCTAAAGACCGCGCTCTCTCTTCTACAAAGGTGTCATCTGTCTCAGTACCCAGCAATAAATGGGAAAGAGTACTTTCTTTGACACTTTTATCACTTTGAATCTCTTGCGCTAAAGCAGCGTGTTCTAATGTTAACTCGGCACCCATCTGTACCAGCTGGGCAAACCCTCTTATTTCTTCGGGTTCACCCGTTAAACCGATGACACCGACGATGGTCCCCTGAAATCTGATTGGAAGATTTATACCCGGGAGAGTACCATCTAATTCATCAATTTCTTTTCTGGAAAATTCAATAGCAGTTTGTTTTCGGATGACCTTTTGTGCTCCTTCATGAACCTGGTTCAGGCGTTTTGGTTCACCTGAGCCAATGATCCTTCCTTCTCTATCCATGATGTTCACATTACAATCAATAATACCCATTGTCCTTTGGACAATCTCAGAGGCAAGCTCTTTATTTAACATATTATCCACCTTCCGTTTATAAAAGCCGTAGCGGCTTTATTGGATCTGACTCATAATACTGCGCCAGACAGCCAGGTGAGTTCCTTCCGAGCTTAAGGGCTGGATAGAACCAGGTTGATCTTTGCCTATCCACACACCAGTTGTATAGGCTTCATTATAACCAACGAACCAAAGGTCATGGTAACTATTGGTGGTCCCTGTTTTTCCGCCAGCCAAATGAGACCCATAGGATGCGTTTCTTCCTGTTCCTTCTTTTATCACGTTTTGGAGAAGGACTCTCATCTTTTCATTTGTCTCTGTGCTCCACATTTTCGTTTCTTTGTGAGGCCACTCAAGGAGTATATTCCCGTCATAATCAGTGACTTTGTGAATTCCTCGCGGGGGAGTGTATATGCCATTATTAGAAAAAGTAGTATACGCTCTAGTCAGCTCTAAAGGGGTAACACCTTGATTTAAACCTCCTAACACAGAGGGATAGGAATAATCATCCTCTGTGACTTTAGAGAAAGAAAAAGGTTCTAGGTAGGAAAAGGCAGTTTCAAGGCCAGTTCTTTCTGCCAATCTTAAAGCTGCTGTATTAATGGAGTGGGTAAACGCATGGTTCAAAGAGACATGTCCATATGACGCTCCGCCAAAGTTGCGGGGACAGTATCCCTGGGCACAAAACCGGCCGCCGTTGACTAAACTATTAATGGATGCCCCGTGCTCTTCGATATAAGGAGCAAAAGAGAGAAGAGGCTTGATTGCTGAGCCTGGCTGGCGGTATGCCTGGAAGCCTCTGTGGAAATCATATTTCTTATAGTTCTTTCCACCGGAAACTGCTACAATGTTGTGATTTTGATGATCAACCACCACAGCCGTTCCTTCGGCTTCACGTGCACCCAAATGACTTGATAAGGCGTGGTTAACCTGATCTTGTATAGAGGGTTGAAGATTGGTTTCAATTTTCAGTCCTGAACGCAGCCACTCCATTGTACGTCCTTGAAGTTCTCTTTCTATTTCAATTCTTTCTTCTCCTTCTGCATTGGTAAGTCTTTTGGTAAATCCTTCGGTTTCTGCAATCAGCTCTTTAAGCTCATATTCTATGTAGGTGACGTATGAAGGGTATTGATCCACTCGGTCCTTCACCTGAAGAACAACCTCAGCTGCTATTGCGCTGTCTTTCTTTTCTTCACTGATACTTTCGTATTCTGTCATTTTTTCAAGGACCCATTCCTGGCGCTGTTTCGTATTTTCAAAGTTAGTTAAAGGATTATAGAATGTAGGATTGGCCGGAATACCGGTGAGAAAAGCTATCTCGTTTACAGCAAGCTCCTGGCTCGGTTTATCAAAGTAAAATTCACTGGCAGTTTCAATGCCGTACACTCCATTGCCAAAATAAATTGTATTTAAGTAGAGTTCCAGTATGTCTTCCTTGCTGTATTCCTGTTCCATTTGATAAGCGTATAACACTTCTTTGAGCTTTCTATTATAGGATTGTGAGTGATCCAAGAATAAATTTCGGGCGAGCTGCTGTGTGATTGTGCTGGCCCCTTGTTCAATGGATTGAGATTGAACGTTAGTTACAAAAGCTCTGACCACAGAGGACATATCGAGGCCTTGGTGTTCATAGAAGTGTCGGTCTTCTGTTGCCAGAAAAGCGTGTTTAAACATAATCGGTATCTCACCATGAGGAAGATATTTTCTTTTCTCTTCCCCGGCAATCTCTGAAATAAGATCGCCATTTGTATCATACATATAGCTAATATTCATTAACTCCACATCAGTGACATCAATTTCCTCTGCTAAAACTGCTGGAAATGGACGAATACTTTTTGCTTCATCAATCACGTGCAAAAATACAACAATAAATATTGCAACAAAAAGAAAAATGACTGTATAGCCGGTTGCAACTCTCATGCTCGCGTTCCTTCTTTCTACCTGTGTCTGAATGCAGAAACTGGTTAATGAACCTTTATTTTACCATGAATCACCAGACTGGATTCTATTTTCTTTATCCAGTGTGGCTGGCTGCTCAGGAGGTCCAAGCTGGTAAAGAAATACGGCAACGATATTGCCAGTAGTGCTGGAAACCATTGAATATCAGGAGTCGGACCCTAAATTTATTAAAGGAATAAACAGAGACAGGTTATCTTTTTCATAAGACCGCATAAAAATGAGTAACAGAACAACATAGGCGGAGGTCAAACGTTCCGGCCTGCGCCCCCCTTTGCAGCCAGCAAAATTTTAGAAGTTTAAGAAAGGGAGGCTTTTATCAGGTGGACATTTTAAATAAAATTCGTAACTCCAGGGAAGAAGAAGAGAAGCTTAAGTGGAGAGGTACATTTGCGGAGTATTTAGATATTTTAAAAGAGAACCCTCACGTTGCCCAAACTGCTCATTCACGGGTGTATAATATGATAAAAGACGCTGGGATTGAGGAAATAGATGGCAAAAAACATTATAACTTTTTTAAAGGAGAAATCTTCGGGGTTGAAGATTCCCTTGAGAAACTGGTAGAAGAATATTTTCATTCAGCTGCTAGAAGGCTTGACGTAAGAAAGAGAATACTTCTTCTTATGGGGCCGGTCAGCGGGGGGAAATCCACGCTGGTAACAATGCTGAAAAGAGGATTGGAAAAGTATTCTCATACGGATCCAGGAGCCGTCTATGCAATTTCCGGGTGTCCGATGCACGAGGATCCCCTTCATTTGATTCCTCACCATTTACGTGAAGATTTTTTTAAAGAGTATGGAATCAGAATAGAAGGCAATTTGTCCCCTCTCAATTTAATGAGGCTTGAGAAAGAATACGGGGGCCATATTGAAGATGTAATAGTCGAAAGAATCTTTTTATCAGAAGATAAAAGGGTGGGAATAGGAACGTTCAGTCCGTCTGATCCCAAGTCTCAGGATATTGCAGATTTAACTGGAAGCATAGACTTTTCCACGATCGCAGAATATGGTTCAGAATCCGATCCCCGTGCCTACCGATTTGACGGAGAACTTAATAAAGCAAACAGAGGTATGATGGAGTTTCAGGAAATGCTGAAGTGTGATGAGAAATTTTTGTGGCATTTGCTTTCTTTAACGCAGGAAGGGAATTTCAAGGCGGGAAGATTTGCGTTAATAAGCGCAGATGAGCTGATTGTTGCCCATACGAACGAAGCAGAGTATAAGTCCTTTATAGCCAATAAAAAGAATGAAGCACTTCACTCCCGTATTATTGTAATGAATATTCCTTATAACTTAAAGGTGACTGAAGAAGAGAGAATTTATAAGAAAATGATTGAAGAAAGCGACTTGTCTCACGTTCATATTGCTCCTCATGCTTTGCGGACTGCAGCCATATTTACTATCCTGACAAGGCTGAAAGATCCGAAAAAGCAAGGTGTGGACTTAGTTAAGAAAATGCGTTTATACGATGGAGAGGATGTTGAAGGCTTTAACGAACAGGATATCGAGGAGTTAAGAAAAGAGCATCAAGACGAAGGAATGAATGGAATCGACCCACGTTATGTGATTAACCGGATTTCTTCTGCGTTGATCAGAAAGGAGATCTCATCGATCAATGCCCTGGATGTTCTTCGTTCCTTAAAGGATGGGTTAAGCCAGCATGCTTCTATATCTCAGGAAGATAAAGAAAGATATATGGACTTCATATCTATTGCAAGAAAGCAATACGACGAAATTGCGAAAAAAGAAGTTCAGAAAGCATTTGTCTATTCCTATGAAGAGTCAGCGAAGACGCTTATGGATAACTACCTTGATAACGTAGAAGCCTACTGCAATAAGAATAAACTTCGGGATCCACTTACCGGTGAAGAAATGAATCCAGATGAGAAGCTGATGCGTTCCATTGAAGAGCAGATTGGGATTTCAGAAAATGCGAAAAGAGCGTTCAGGGAAGAAATCCTTATTCGGATATCAGCCTATGCCCGCAAAGGAAAGAAATTTGACTATAATTCTCACGAACGTTTGCGCGAAGCTATTCAAAAGAAACTATTTGCTGACTTAAAAGACGTTGTGAAAATTACTACCTCCACAAAAACGCCGGATGAGTCACAGTTGAAAAAGATTAATAGTGTCATAGAACGGTTAATTGATGAGCATGGATATAATTCTGTCTCTGCAAACGAACTGCTTAGATATGTGGGTAGTTTATTGAATCGTTAAATGTTAACAAAGCCTCTTGTACCCTGTGAAGGTACAAGAGCTTTTAGGTATTCCTGTTTTTTACCTTTCTAAATACTGGAGATAGGGAACCAGGAAAAAACGGCGCATGGAGTCTGCAAAAGGGTTGTTATACTGCAATGGAAAAAAGTAGTGGTCTTCGTTTATGGTTTCTGTACTGGAGGGAAAGGTTTTGTGTATAATAAATTCTCTTCCCTCTTCCCCTACAGTAAGGGGGATAATTTCAAATTCTTCCTCAAATATCGGCTTTGTAACTTCTTCTTCTTCCCCGTCATTAGCAAAGGAGATAAGGAGGTCGGTGTCACTGTCCTCATTGGATGCTTCTTCCTGCTGTCCTTGTGAGGTCTGTGGTCCAAGGATCGTTCCATCTTGAAAATTCAAGTCTATGTCACTTTTCAGAAGGCCCGCATAAAATGTCTGCTTAAAACCATGCTCCATTTCAACCCCATTTTGATTTGTGATAGAAGGGGCAACGTATAAGTTGTAGAGCTTATTTGGTGCATAGCCTCCTTCAGGGGGAAGAATTTTCACCTCTCTGTTGTTTGCTAAAAGAATAACTGTATCTACTGGATTATTGTCATCGTCAACTATGTAAACAGTTTCATTATTAATAGCAGAAGAAACAACTGGTGAACTAAAATCAATGTTCCAGATTTTGTTTTCTTTAATTTCTACCGGCGGTCTGTGTTCTTTAAAAACATAGGAATCCATAACTTCAAATAATTGTACATCTTCAATCTCTTCATCCGTTACTGGCAGCTCCACCGCTGCCTGAGGATATGTAGTTACCTGTAAAGGATTCGTCGCGGGATCAGCAAAGTGAAGAGAATAATACAAATGTAACGTTTCATCATTTATTTCATAATTTTCAATAGTAATCTGATAGCCCAGGCTGGTTTTGGCTGCCATGTTAAAGTTACATTATTTCCCTTAAGTTCATACTGAACAAAAGCAGGTTCTGCGTCGGCAGATGTCTCACTTTTGGCTGCAGTAGAAGAAGAGCACAAATGAAACACAGAAAGAGTAAATAAAAAGACTATAAATAAGTGCTTCATACTCCTCACTCCTCGCTTAATATCCCTTTGTAAAATGAATTCTGGATCTAGTAAAATAAGAAAAGATAATAATGCTTTGGGATAAAAATACTTATCAACTATTATATGCTAGTCAAAATATGTGAAAATGTCAAAGGTAGAACCTCTAATATTTACCCGTTTACATAGTTTGTAAACCACATTCTACGAAAACCATTTATTTCCTTCTTTTTTCTTGACCGATCTATAAAAAGGTTTAAAGGAGAAGCACACTGATGATTTTCTCTTTCTGCCTTCAAAACAAAATAAGATTTTTACTGAAGAAAAAAGGGTACATTCTTATAAGTTTTACGTAAAGAATACATAAGTTTACCCCTGTGAAATTTTAATTGTTTATCAAAACATTGAGTGGTAAAGTTAAGGGAAGAAATGGAGGAGTCGTTATGAGCAGTGTAGCAAGAGAGGTATTAGACTGGGTCAAAACGTTCGCTATTGTTATACTCATCGTGTTAATTGTAAGAACCTTTTTCTTCGCCAACTACATGGTCCATGGAGAGTCAATGATGCCGACCATACAAAGTGGAGAGAGGTTAATCATAAATAAAATAGGTTACGAATTTTCTGAGCCAACTCGCTTTGATTTGGTGGTTTTTCATGCTACAGAAGATAGCGATTATATTAAAAGAGTGATTGGTCTTCCAGGAGATGAACTAAGAGTGGAAGATGATATTCTGTATATCAATGGTGAGGCTTATGATGAAGAATACTTAGACGATTGGCGTGCCGGGTTTGAAGGGGAGACATACACCCCGGACTTCACGCTTGAAGAGCTGACTGGCCAAATAGAGGTTCCGGAAAACCATATCTTTGTTCTTGGAGATAACAGAAGAAACAGCCTGGACAGCAGGCAATTAGGATTTATCCCTTTTGAGGATGTAGTCGGCAAGGCAAATGTACGTTACTGGCCGGTAAGTGAATTTTCTTTTGTACGATAAAAAAACAGTTTTAAAATGGAAAAAAATAAAAGGTCAGTAAAGGATGGTCCTCACCAACGGTGGGGACTATTTTTTTCAGCTTTTCCTTGATACCGGGCTGTGTTCCCAATGCAGCTTATCTTATCTGGCAGAAACACCCTTATGCTCTGGACAGGTCTTCTTTACAGCGAGACTAAAGGATAAAAGCTTCATATCCAATTGAAAAAGGAAGCTTGTCTTGAGGAAATTATCTGAAATTTTAGCAACTCTCTTGTCTCTCTGCATAGGATAAAGTAAACCCTTTAAATGACATAATCGCTTTAGTGTATGAATCAAACTCATTTGTTGTGACCAGTTCAAATGAAAAAGTAAGGAGGGCGTAAGATGGGAAAAGAAAAAAGGCATAATTTTGTTGTATCTCAAGAAAATTGGTCCTCCATCGCAAAGGCCATCAAGACCAAAGGCGGCACCAGGAAAAAGTACAAGAGGCCATTAAGAAAAATCTTCCAGACCTTGTCAGTGAAGAAAATATCATTATGTCCAATGGGAGGGAAGTGGTCAGGATACCGATCCGCTCCCTTGATGAATACAAGATCCGTTATAACTATGATAAAAACAAACATGTTGGCCAGGGCGATGGAGATAGTGAAGTAGGGGATGTTGTAGCGCGTGAACCAGGAAGCGGCCAGAAAGCTCCCGGCAAGGGAGAACAGGCCGGTGACCAGGCTGGGGAAGATTACTATGAAGCAGAGGTTTCCATTGTGGAACTGGAAAACCTGCTTTTCAGTGAAATGGAATTACCGAACCTTCAAGAAAAAGAAGAGGATAATATCATTATAGAAGACATTGAATTTAATGATATTAGGAAACAAGGGCTCATGGGGAATATTGATAAAAGAAGGACTATTTTATCTGCAATTAAACGAAACGCTATGGATGGGAAACCCGGCATCAACCCGATCCATAACGATGATCTTCGTTTTAAGACGTGGAATGAGAAAATCCGGCCTGAATCCAAGGCAGTGGTCATAGCGATGATGGATACTTCAGGTTCGATGGGAAGATGGGAAAAGTTTATGGCTCGAAGTTTCTTTTTCTGGATGGCAAGGTTTTTACGAACTAAGTATGAAACTGTGGAAATTGAATTTATTGCCCATCATACAGAAGCAAAAATAGTGACCGAAGATGATTTCTTTTCAAAAGGGGAGAGTGGAGGAACTATTTGTTCTTCAGCTTACAGAAAAGCCTTGGAAGTAATCGACCAGAAATACAATCCGGAGCGCTACAATATCTATCCTTTTCACTTCTCCGATGGAGACAACTTAACCTCCGACAATGCCCGATGCCTTAATCACATCCAGGAACTCATGGAGCTATCGAGTATGGTAGGATACGCAGAAGTTAACCAGTACCACCGTCACTCTACATTGATGAGTTCATACAAGAACATTGAAGATGAACGTTTCAGGTATTTTATTTTGAAGCAAAAAGGAGATATATTCGAGGCTTTAAAATGGTTCTTTAGAAAAGAAGAAAATGAGCTGTATGCTTAAAGAAGGGGGGCTGTTCACCTTGAGCAGCCCTTCTTTTTCATGGAAACAAACTGGAGAAATTCTTGATTTATTTTTCATTCAATGAACAGTCTGTTGAATAAGAATGATACAAATTTTTTTAAAGAAATGTCAGTAAAACGTTTACATGAAAGAAAAAAAGAGATATAATTGCATACGTATTCAAAAAACTGACTTTTTTGAAGAATCGACAACATTGAAGGTGCAATGTTACTGCTTAATACTTATAACTAATGTAAATGAAAAGTAATCGAATAATCAGGGAGTCATTTTTTGTCACTTTTGAATGCGTATTCAAAAGTGTTGAGGATGCAGTAGCATGAAAGAGACGTGACCAACTCTCAAATTGCAAAAAAGTCGGGCAGTAATAATAAACTATATAAATTGAGGAGTGACACTTACATGGCAACGTTTATTAAAAAGGGAAAAAGCGAACAAGAAATCCAGGAAGCAGATACAAAAGTCCAGGAAGCAGTCAGCGGCATTATTAAAAATATAGAAGAAAACGGTGACTCTGCTGTCCGCGAACTATCTGAAAAATTTGATAAGTGGTCTCCAGAGAGTTTTCGTCTATCAGAGGAAGATATCCAAAAGGTAATTGAATCAGTCCCTGAACAAGTTAAAGAGGATATTAAATTTGCCCAGGAACAGATTAAAAATTTTGCAGAACACCAGAAGGATTCTATTAAAGATATTGAGGTAGAAACAAGACCGGGAGTATTTTTGGGTCATAAAAATATACCTGTTAACAGCGTAGGGTGCTATATTCCAGGCGGACGTTACCCAATGGTTGCTTCTTCTCACATGAGTATTTTGACAGCCAAGGTTGCGGGAGTGAAAAGAGTGATTGCCTGCACTCCTCCAGCACAGGGAGAAATTCCAGTATCCACCGTGTATGCTATGCACATGGCTGGTGCTGATGAAATTTATATTCTGGGCGGCGTACAAGCGATGACAGCGATGTCTGTGGGGACGGAAACAATCGACCCTGTAGACATGATTGTAGGACCAGGGAATGCGTTTGTTGCAGAAGCAAAGCGACAGCTTTATGGCCGTGTTGGAATTGATTTATTTGCAGGCCCTACTGAAACGTTGGTAATAGCTGATGAAACATCTGATGCTGAAATCGTAGCAACAGATTTACTGGGACAAGCTGAACATGGTCCGACATCTCCTAGTGCTTTGATCACTACGTCAAGAAAACTTGCTGAAGAGCTTGAGGACGAAATTCAGCGACAGTTAAAAGTACTTCCAACAGCGGATGTGGCAGAAGTGGCATGGAGAGATAATGGTACGATCATTCTAGTTGACAGTCTTGAAGAGGCTGTAGTGGAAGCCGATAAACTTGCCTATGAGCATGTAGAGGTACTGACAGAGGATCCAAATTACTTCCTGGAAAATTTAACGAACTTTGGCGGACTGTTCCTTGGACCAGAAACAAATGTAGCTTACGGGGATAAAGTAATCGGTACAAACCATACACTTCCAACCAAAAAGGCTGCCAGATATACTGGCGGATTATGGGTAGGGAAATTCCTTAAAAACTGCACGTATCAGCGTGTGACTCCAGAAGCCACTGTGGAAATCGGCGAATACGCAGAGCGTCTGTGTGAATTAGAAGGATTTATGGGCCATAAAGAGCAGGCTTCCTTGCGTGTCAGAAGATATGGAAATAAGCAATAATGAAAAAGGATCAGTAAATTTGGTATAATTCTCTCTGTCGACGGTAGTCAGGAGGAGAGAAAAGTGAGTAATGGAAGTAATAAAAAAGTAACTGCTACAGATGTTGCTCGTCTTGCAGGCGTCTCTCAATCTAGTGTTTCCAGAGCTTTTAGCAAGAGTTCGAGCGTATCAAAAACGAAAAAAGCACGAATATTAGAAGCTGCGGAGAAACTTGGGTATCAGCTAATGCCTTTGCAAGGGGACTTACTACGAATAAATCAAGAATCATTGGAATTGTTATGAGGAATGTTGGGAACCCCTTTTATCCGGAAGTACTTGAAAAGTTCTATAATAAGCTTTCGGAGAGAGGTACCAGCTTCTCTTCATTAACTCAGAGAACAATGAAATTAAAGAAGACGAAATCAGCCAGCTTATTGAATACAGCGTCGAAGGGGTAATCATTACTGATGCCCTTCTCGCTTCTTCAGCGGTGCAAAGGTTTTTAAGAAACGGGATATCAGTTGTGTTATTTAATCGTTATATCTACTTTTCTGGCTGCAGCGCAGTATATTGTGATAACTATTCAGCTGCAAAGAAAATAGGCTCATATTTGCTTGAAAAGGGCCACCAAAAGCCTGCATTTATTTCAGGCCCTACGAATACTTCTACAACTATAGACCGGGAGAAAGGTTTTAAGGAAGCCTTACTGAGGGGGAATTGTAACTTTTCCTTCTGAAGATGGAAATTATTCCTATGAAGGCGGTTTTGACGCAGCAATCAGGTTGTTGAAAGACAATCCAGCTGTTGATTCAATTTTTTGTGCCAATGATGTATCAGCTTTTGGAGCTATGGATGCGATTAAAAAAATGGGATACAGGATCCCAGAGGATATATCCATAATTGGTTTTGATAACGTAAAAACGTCCGGATGGGCTTCTTATGAATTAACAACTTGGCTTCAGCCAGTTGATGAAATGGTTGAACATTCTATCAAGCTGTTACTTGAAGAGGAAAATAAAAGCAGTGATCAGCCTATCATGAAAGGACTGCAAGGAAGCCTTGTAGAAAGAAATTCAGTAAGAGACAGAAATAACGGATGAAAAAGCAGCATCAATTATGATGCTGTTTTTTTCTGAAATGAATATGCTGTTCAACAAAAGAAGGGGCAACGTTAAACATGTCAGGTGTCCACATAGAACCAAAACGAGTGTGAGGAGTACAAATTTGTATAGTAAATTGAACTCTTTCAATTGTAAGAGTATTCCCCCTTCACCGTGCACAAACGCTCTTTCTTGACTCAAAAAACAGGATGAGGTATCGTTACTAACGAACGTTAGTTTCCCGTGCTGGACATTAAGGGGAAAGGAGAGAGAAAAGCAATGAGAATAGATGAAATTAAAGAGGCTGCAAGGGCCTTGTTTGCTGAACACGGGTACAATGGAACAAGTTTGGCAGACATTGCTGACCAAGTCGGTATTAAAAAGCCATCCCTGTATAATCACTTTTCAAGCAAAAAAGAATTGTTCTTAGTAATTGTAGAAGATGTTTTCACGTCTTACATTACCTATGTCCATGACTCTCTCTCCGCTCTTGGGGAAAGCAACGTAGAAGACAAATTAAAGCAAGTGTTATATTCCACATGCCAATTTTTAAGCAGTCATGATGTAGGTGTTCTTTATATGCGCGTATTAATGTTTCCTCCAAAGGAATTGGAGAACGAAATTAAAACACGCTTTTTAAGATGTGAGGGAGTAACAGACGACTTATTTAATAACCTGATAATTGAAGGTATTTCCAATAAAGAAATAAGAGAAGGTCCTGTAGATACGTATTTAAAAGCGTACTATTGCTTAGTGGACGGTGTAGCAACAGAAATGTTTATATATGAGACTTCCAAAGTGAAAGAAAAAGTGGAGGCTTCCTGGGAAATTTTTTGGCAAGGAATCACAGCATGAGAGCAGGTGGGATAAATGTTAGAAGTGATAGGCTGGTACTTTAGTATATTCATAATGGCTGCTACTCCTTGGCTTGAAATGCTTGTGGTTATCCCTATAGGAATAGGAGCAGGATTGAACCCTGTCGCTGTAGGATTTATTGCGTTTCTGGGAAATGCCATTCCTGTGTTTCTTCTTCTGTATAAGTTTCATTGGCTTACAAACAACCGATGGTATCTTGCGTGGAAGAAGAAGAGGGAACTGAACAAACAAAGAAAGAACGAACAAATAAATGAGGAAAAGCTTCAAAAGAAGCAAGCCAGAAAAGAAAGAATGCAAAGGATATTCGAAAAGTATGGGCTGGCTGGGCTCGCCATTACAGGCCCGGCGATTACGGGGATCCATCTTGCGACTTTGTTTGCGATGGCTTTCAAAGCAAATAAAACGAAAATAGCTCTGTGGATGAATGCAAGTTTGGCATTATGGGCTGCTGGAATGACCGTTGCATCTTTTTATGGAATTGAATGGATGATGTCATGGTTCGGATAATCCATCCGAACTTTTTTATTTACTGAGTTAGACGAGAAGACTTCCAGCTTCGGATTTTTCCTTCCTGTAGAGGTTCTGACAGTTATCTTTCTATGTAAATAAAAGAATTAAAAGACTCCTTAGTGGATGGCCCATTAAGGAGTCTGGTTTGGTTTAATAAGTGGTGGCTGGTCGGGATGACAGGATTTGAACCTGCGACTCCAGACACCCCATGCCTGTGCTCTACCAAGCTGAGCTACATCCCGCCTTACATTTATATTGTAATATGGAAACGAAGCATTGACAACGCCTCCACCAAAAAAGTATGCATGATCAGCTACATTCGCAAAGCGAACACAGCTTTTTCTTTTTTCTTTGCTTCAAGCATTAGATCGATATTTGTATCGGGCAAAAGGTCTATAAAAGAATGAAAATCTTCATCGCTTATATAATTGGCATGAGAGGTATCAACTTGATGAGCTTTACCAGAACTAATATGCATTTTAGGACGGATGCTCTTATCCTTCCAAGTTAAAAATACGTCTTCAATGTAGCTCCTCGTCTCATTTTCCCCAGGTGGATTGCAACGGTGATGGTGAATATCAAAGCAAGCGGGTACCTTAAGATGGTTGGAGACTTCTAGTACATCTTCAATGTGGTATGTTTTATCGTCATTTTCGAGACGAAGGCTTTCTTTAACAAAAGGGCTTACTTTATCAAAGTTGGTGATAAATCTTTCTTTGGCAGATTCTTTATCTCCATATCCGCCCCCAATATGAAGAATCATATCCGTTCCTCCGCAAAGAGAGAGTAAGTGCCCGTGATACTCAAGATCCGAGACAGCATTTTCCACAATATTGTCTTTGGGTGAATTTAACACAGTATATTGTCCTGGATGCACACTTAAACGCATATTATGCTTTTGCTGAAGTTTTTTAATAGAGGAGGCAGCGGCTAAGATATCATCATCTTTCCACCATTCCCATTCCAAAAGGGGATGACTGCCAAACGGGACAATATCACTGCTGATACGAAAGAAAGTAATATTTTCTGTAATATTCCATTCCAATACTCGTTGGAGTTCTTTGAAATTGTGAAGTGCCAGCTCTTTTACCTTTTCTTCTCCTTCTGTTTTCATTGTTTGCAGCCGGCACGTTCTAAACCGGCTTGGCAGAGTCAAGTTTTGGCAAGGGTATCCAAGCCTCATAGCTGTGCCTCCTCCTCTCTTATGTAGACAGTAGACAGTTATCCCCAATGTTTCGTCATAAATTCATCTCTTCCTGATTTTGCACGGTCTTCTTTATACTCTTTAGGATTTTTCTTGTGGAACTTCTGATGATAGTCCTCTGCAGGATAAAAGGTTGCTGCAGGGAGTATAGGGGTTACTACAGGCTTGGAAAAACGACCGCTTGTTTCAATTTTCTTTCTTGACAGTTCGGCTAGTTCTTTTTGCTTTTCATTATGGTAAAAGACTGCAGGCCTGTATTGAGGACCACGGTCATGAAATTGCCCTCCATTGTCTGTCGGGTCAACCTGGGGCCAGTATATATCCAATAGTTTTTCATAAGGGAAAATAGTTGGGTCGTAAGTGATCTGAACAGCTTCATAATGGCCGGTGGTTCCGGTTTTAACCTGTTCGTATGTTGGATTTTCTTTATGTCCTCCGGTATAGCCGGAAACGACTTCAATTATGCCGTCCATTTCTTCAAATGGCTTAACCATGCACCAAAAGCATCCTCCGGCAAAGGTGGCTTTTTCTATTGTGGAATTTACAGCTTGATCCCCCACAAGTCTCACGTCCTTTCATCAATCAGTAGAATAACATTATAACAGGTGCATGAAAAACGAGGAAAGGAAGAGTGTTGAGAAGATAGGAAAGGAAGCAATTCAGTATATAGAGTGGAGGGGAAGGGAGGAGGGACGGATTTTGTCGAATTAAGTCAGTTGACCGGAAAGTTATCGATTTTGACCCAATTAGTGAGAGAATTGACCCAATTAATGATGAAATTGACCCAAATAGCAACAAAATTGACCCAAATAACGACAGAACGACCCAATTCCTAACTGAATTGACCCGAAAAGCTGCCATCTGGACCGAAAAATCACACTAAACATACGAATGATTAACAATAGGGGGCACTACAATGCTAAGTTTATCAATAAAGGGCTGCCCCTTTGACAAGCCTGACGTAGACTTAGGGAACAGCCCTTCCAGATTTTATCCGTTTACTACCATACCGCCGTTTAAGTGGAGAACCTGTCCTGACATGAATGAGGAATCTTCACTTGCCAGGTACACGTAAGCAGGAGCGAGCTCTGCTGGCTGACCTGGACGGTCCATTTCCGTATTGCCGCCAAATTTGTCCACATGATCCTCATCAAAGGTAGCAGGGATTAGTGGTGTCCAAACAGGTCCAGGGGCTACACCGTTCACTCTGATCCCTTTTTTGGCTAATGAAACAGCCATTGAACGAGTAAATGAGGTAACGGCCCCCTTTGTTGCAGAGTAGTCGATTAACCCGGGTTGCCTCGATAAGCTACGACAGATGTCGTATTGATGATTGAACTTCCTTCTTTTAAGTGAGGAAGAGCTGCTTTTGTCAAATAAAACATGGAGAATATATTCGTTTGAAAGGTCTGCTCCATGTCATCAAGGTCGATTTCCTCTAAGCCGTCTTTAGGATGCTGTTCTGCCGCATTATTTACCAGGATATCCAGCTTTCCGAACTCATTGATCGTGTCATCAATCAGTCTTTGACAATGGGAGCGGTCCCCCACATGACCTGGGATGAGAACAGCTTTTTGACCAATTTCTTCTACACGATTTTTGGTTTCTTCAGCGTCCTTGTGCTCATCTAAATAAGAAATCACCATGTCAGCACCTTCCTTGGCAAAAGCAATGGCTGTTGCCCGGCCAATGCCGCTGTCTCCGCCTGTAATTAAAGCAACCTTGCCTTTCAGCTTGCCGGCTGGTTTGTAATCTTTTTCTTCCGGATAAGGCTGAGGTTCCATTTCAGATTCAATACCTGGCTGACGATCCTGATGCTGAGGGGGTTGAATATCAGGTTGTTCTTCATAAGCGTGGTCAGGCTGATTTGGTTTTTTTGACAAGAAACACACCTCCAAGAATAATTCGTATGAGACTAGTTTTTTCTACCCGCAAAGGATAGTTTTAAACATATACTTTGAAGACAGAAAAACGGTAGGAGGCACTTCCTTTATCTACAGGCAGGCTAATATGCGTAAAGAATTGAGGAAGAGAATGTGTTCAGATGAAATAAACCTTAGCCTTCGAGAGAATAAATAAGGAAAAGATTGCTTTTTTACTTTAATGTTGTAAAAGGTTGAATTAAAAAGTTTGAAAAGTTAAAATAAAGACCTGTGAAATAATACATAAAGGGTGAGAGAGATGAATAGTTTGGAAAGGACGAGTAATTTTTTCAGCAAATATTTTGCAGTGTTTGTTATTCTCATTGCACTTATTGCTTTTGCTGTGCCAGAAGGCTTTGTCTGGATTGCTCCATATATTACAATTCTTCTTGGAATTATAATGTTTGGCATGGGCTTGACGATGAGGGTGTCAGATTTTGCGGTAGTGGCTAAAAAACCTCTGCCGGTATTTGTTGGAATAGTTGCACAATTTGTTATTATGCCGCTGGTTGCTTTTGGGTTAGCCATAGCTTTGCAGCTTCCTCCTGAACTTGCAGCGGGGCTTGTTTTAGTAGGAGCGTGTCCTGGCGGCACGGCATCCAACGTAATGGTTTATCTGGCAAAAGGTGATGTGCCAGTGTCGGTTGCCATGACTTCCGTTTCTACAATGCTGGCTCCTTTTTTGACGCCGTTCATTTTATTGGTTCTTGCAGGGGAATGGCTTCCTGTTGATGCAGGTGCAATGTTTATGTCAATTATCCAGGTTATTATCATACCTATTGCATTAGGTATCCTTGTTAGGCGTTTTATGCCTGAAACAGTAGAAAAGGGAACAGCCGCCCTCCCCATTGTTTCCATCGTTGCGATTCTGGCTATCGTTGCAGCTGTCATTGGAGCAAACACAGAGAACTTGATAACTTCCGGCCTTGCTATATTTGCAGCTGTCATCCTGCATAATGGTTTTGGTTATTTGCTTGGGTATGCAACAGCGAAAGTCTGCGGTCTGGATGAGACAAAAAGAAGAGCGATTTCAATTGAAGTGGGCATGCAGAATTCAGGCCTTGGAGCTACACTCGCTACCGTGCATTTTACACCGCTTGCTGCTTTGCCAAGTGCCATCTTTTCCGTTTGGCATAATATTTCCGGACCGGCTCTCGTATCCTTTTGGTCAGGATCCAAGAAAAAGACCAGTAAGGACAGTGAGGGGATGGATATAAAATCCTAAAAGGAAAGAACGCAGATCCTGCGTTCTTTTTATATAGAGCAAATAATCATGAAGGCAAGGCCCTTTTTTAGAGAATACTATTTTTCTTTTCGACAAAAAATGAGAATAATAGGTATTTAAAAGAGGAGATACATAAAAAACATTGAAATAGTAGAGAAACTCTAGTTATTTGATTTACATAAAATAGATACGTAGGAGACGGCCCCATGAATGGTATCGAAATCTCAGCCTTAGGAACGTTACTGGGCCTTGGGCTGACTATTTTTTTCATTATAAAAAAAGTAAGTCCCGCTTATGCAATGATGATAGGAGCTTTATTTGCAGGCATAGCAGGAGGAATAACAATTGAAGACACTGTACTGGTAATGATAGACGGTGCAGGTGGGATGACTGGTGTAGTGTTAAGAGTACTGGCAGCCGGAGTGTTGGCAGGGGTGCTGATAGAATCGGGAGCTGCCCGGACAATAGCTGAGCAAATTTTTAACCGATTAGGGGTATCCAAAGCCTTGCTCGCTATTGCTGGGGCCATGATGGTTCTGACAGGTGTTGGTGTGTTTATAGGGGTTGCTGTCTTAACTGTGGCTCCGATAGCATTATCCATTGCCCACAAAGCCAACCTTTCGAAAATGGCTGTACTTCTTGCTATCACATGCGGAGGAAAGGCCGGAAACATTATATCTCCCAACCCTAACACGATTGCAGTAGCTGATGCATTTCAGCTTCCTCTGACGACAGTGATGTTTGCCGGGATTGTGCCCGCTTTAGGGGGATATGGATAACCTATATCATCGCCAGGCATCTTCAGCATAAAGGGAGAAGGTAGACAAGAAGGAGACAGAAAAAGTGAATACCTCTGAGCTCCCTTCACTGACGGCTTCTTTGTCAGGGCCTGCAGCAGCTATTGGTCTTCTTCTCCTTCAGCTTATTCGGTATTGCGATAGACCCTTTGTTTGCTTTACCGGCAGGGGGAGCAATTGGAGCATTTATGATGAAAAAGGGAAAAGACCTGAATCATTTTGCACATGAAGGACTTAAAAGAATGAGCGGGGTTGCCATCCTTTTGATTGGCACAGGGACGCTGGCAGGTATTATCGCTCACTCTGAACTGATAGAGATAATTATTACCGGTATTGATCAATTAGGGATGCCTGCTTATATGCTTGCTCCCGTAGCGGGGATGAGCATGTCTGTCGCAACAGGCTCTACTTCGGCAGCGGCAGCTGTAGCCGGAAATGTGTTTGCTCCATCAATACTGGAGCTGGGAGTGCATCCTTTGGCAGGGGCAGCTATGCTTCATGCCGGAGCCGGGATGTTTGATAATATGCCACAAGGCACGCTTTTTCATATTTCCAGAGCTGCAGTGGATATGTCATTAAAAGAAAGATTTCAGCTGCTTCCGTATGAATTTTTAGTCGGGGGAGTGATTACGTTGATATCAACATTATTGTTTGGGGTGATGGGACACATCTTTTTAACGTAATGTAATAGGTATAGAATGACAGATGAGTTTTGTTCTTTTCTCTTTATTTAATAAGGGGCGTCTCTACAATCCTATTTACTAGTGAGTCGATATTTTGTAAATCAGTCTATGTATGGCATAAGTTTAGATATTGTATTAGTTCATCAAAAAAGACAAGCGATAAGCTTGTCTTTTTATTGAGAAGGGTGACTATACGGTAGTGGATCGAAGCCCCATATTTCAGCTGCATATTCAGAGATTGTCCGGTCACTGGAAAACTTGCCCGAGTGAGCAATATTGGTAATGCTCATCTGCATCCATTTACTTCGGTTACGGTAGGTCTGATCTACAAGTTCCTGTGCTTCCTCATAGCTGTCAAAGTCCTTCAAAACAAAGTACTCATCATTATTTGAAAGGATGTTATAGTAAATATCTTTAAACTCCATTTCATCGGAACCAAAGAATCCATTGATCAATTGATCCATGACTGTACGAATTCGGTCATCTGTGTTGTAAATATCTCTTGCAACATATCCACCGTGGTTGTAATAATGAAGAACTTCATCAGCACTGAGGCCGAAAATAAAGCTGTTCTCTTTTCCAACCATATCTTTAATTTCAATGTTTGCCCCATCAAGAGTCCCTAGAGTCAGGGCCCCGTTCATCATTAATTTCATGTTGCCCGTGCCGGATGCTTCTTTGCTTGCTGTAGAAATTTGTTCACTTACATCAGCTGCCGGAATGATCTTTTCAGCCAGGCTTACACTGTAATTCTCCATAAAGACGACCTTGATTTTATTTTTAATCAATGGATCACTATTGATCATGTCCGCCACAGAGATAATGAGTTTGATTACCTGCTTAGCGAAGTGATACCCGGGAGCAGCTTTTGCTCCGAAAATAAATGTACGGGGTGTAATATCAAGAGACGGGTTTTCTCTTAAAGTATTATAAAGATAAATAATATGGAAGATATTTAAAAGCTGTCGTTTGTACCCATGAAGTCGTTTAATATGAACATCAAAAATGGAATGGTCATCAACTATGATTCCTGTTTGATCTCTAATGATCTTGGCAAATTGTTGTTTGTTGTATCGTTTTACGCTATCAATCTTCTCTTGAAAGGATTTATCATCTACGTAGCGAAGAAGCCCAATCAGATTTTTCGGGTGCTCAATCCATTTATCACCGATTGCTTCACTTATGGCAGCTGAAAGCTCTGGGTTGGCATGAAGAAGCCAGCGTCTATGTGTGATGCCGTTTGTTTTGTTGTTAAATTTTTGCGGATAGAGAGAATAGAACATTTTCATCTCTTTTTTCTTTAAAATATCTGTATGGATCTTAGCAACACCATTGACGCTGAAACTTCCTACGATGGCAAGATGAGCCATTCTTATCGTATCGTAAGCGATAATGGCAAGTTCAGGTATTTGGTCCCGGAGTTCAGGGTGGTCAAACCATAGACCTTTACAGAAACGTTCATTGATTTCATCTATAATCATAAAAATACGAGGGAGAAGATCTCTTACCATTTCAGTCGGCCATGTTTCCAGTGCTTCACTCAAGGTTGTATGGTTGGTATAGGCAACTGTTTTCCTCGTTATTTCCCATGCTTCCTCCCAGGTTAATCCTTCTTCATCCAGCAAAATCCTCATGAGTTCCGGAACGACCAAGCTCGGGTGCGTATCGTTTATTTGTATCTTTATTTTTTCTGGCAAAGAGGATAGGGGCAGGCCAAGCTTCTTTTTATAAGAACGGAGGATACTTTTTAAGCCGGCGGCCACCAGGAAATATTGCTGCTTTAAGCGCAATACTTTGCCTTCAAAATGAGAGTCGTCAGGGTATAGAAATTCGGATATTTGTTCGATTGACCTTTTGTATTCAAGGTAGTTATAGTAGTCAGTCCTATCGCTTCCAAAAAAATTAAAGTCATCCGATGAAGACTCTGCGCTCCACAGCCGGAGTGTATTTACGGTTTTGTTCTGATATCCTACAATGGGAACGTCATAGGGGACGGCCAGTACAGTTTCATAATCTTTATGGTGGAATGTTAATTTGCCGTTATTGTCATTCATCTCAACGGTTCCGCCAAAACGCACCTCTACCGCCTGCTCTCCACGTCTGGTCTCCCAGGCGTAATCTTCTTTCAGCCAGTAATCAGGCAGTTCTACCTGGTGACCGTTAACAAAACGCTGGCGAAACAACCCATACTTATAACGTATCCCGCAGCCGTGGCCCGGCAGCTCAAGGGAAGCAAGGGAATCCAGGAAGCAAGCGGCTAATCTGCCAAGTCCGCCATTTCCTAACCCAGCATCATGTTCTTGAGAGTAAATTTCTTCAGGCACAAAATCTAATTCCTGCAAAGCTTCATTGCAAACATCAAGGAGACCTAGGTTAAGAAGATTATTCTCAATTAAACGTCCAAGTAAAAACTCCATAGAAAAATAGTAACTTGTCGTTCTTGCTGTTTTTTATATGTTTGAGTGGTGCGTGTCCAATTTTTACTGACCTGTTCTTTTACAAGAGTACTTAAAGCCACATAGATATCACGTTCTGTTGCTTGGTCAAAAGGAATTCCTAATGTCGTTTCGAGTCTGTCAACAATGGCTTCTTTCATGCTTTCAGCCGTCATAATCATTGGAAGGCTCCACTCCTTTTTTTCTGTTTCTTTATTGGCTGGCAACGAGTGACGAATAGAGATAAATATATTGATGGGCTGAATCTTTCCAGTCATATTGACTGTGATATACGTTTGTAAGCAGGGTTTGTCGTTTTTCAGGAACAGCATAAACTGTTAAAGCATACTTAATTGTATTAAACATGTCATGGGCATTATAGTTGCGGAAGGTGAAACCATTTCCCTCTCCGGTGTATTCATTGAATGAAGCAACAGTATCTTTTAAACCTCCTATCTCCCGGACAATAGGGATCGTTTCATATTGCAGCGCAATAAGCTGTCCTAAACCGCATGGTTCAAAGAGAGACGGCATAAGAAAGAAATCAGAACCTGCATAAATCTGATGAGCTAACCCTTCATCAAAGTAAAGATTAGCAGAAATTTTGTCCGGATAGAGATAAGCTGCATGGGAAAAACCATCCTCAAGCTCCTTCTCGCCAGTGCCAAGTACTACAATCTGAACGTCCTGTTCCATTAATTCGGGCATCATATGAAGAACGAGAGGAAGACCTTTTTGTTCCACCAGGCGCGAAACAATGCCTATGACAGGTATATCCTTGTTTACTGGAAGGTCCAGCTTTCGTTGAAGAGCCTCTTTATTGGTCTGTTTTGCGTCTGGATCCTGCTTATAGGGAGCTTCCAAATAGGGATCTGACTCAGGATTATAAGCTTCACCGTCTATGCCGTTAATGATTCCTTCTACATCCTCTTGCCGGTCGCGAAGGATAGAGTCCAGCCCTTCACCGAAGTAAGGATACTGGATTTCTTTGGCATATGAGGGACTGACTGTAGTAATTTTGTCTGCGTGGAAGAGAGCGGCTTTCATACAATTGAGCATCCCGTTCCATTCAAAACCAAAGAGGTGTTCTCCAGGAAGATTTAACATGTCATGAAACATATCAATCCCCATGACTCCCTGGTATTTCAAGTTATGTATCGTAAAAACTGTTTTTATCCCCGGTACGCTGAAGGATATTAAACAGGGCGATAGCAAGGCCTGCCTGCCAGTCATGACCATGGACAATATCAGGAGTAAAGTCAGTAAGGGACAGACATTCTATGACAGCTCTGCTGAAATAAACGAACCTCTCGCCATCATCGTAATATCCATAATACCCGTTTCTGCCAAAATAGTATCCGTTGTAGATAAAATAGTAGGTGATGCTGTCATGAGTTAATTTATAAAGAGTTGCTTTTTGATTTCTCCAGCCGACTGGGACGGTAGCAGATCCAACTTTTTCCATTCGTTCTTTCCATTCATCTGCTATATCCTCATATAAAGGAAGAATCACCCGCACGTCTGCACGGTGATTCTTTTTTAGTTCTTGAGGAAGGGAGCCGATGACATCTGCAAGTCCCCCGGTTTTAGCGAATGGGGTACATTCTGAAGCGACAAATAAAACGTTCATTGTAAGGGAACTCCTCTCTGATATTTATTACGATAGTTTTATAACGTTTTGCTTTTGGCAACAACAAAAGGCTGCTCTGAGCCGCCGATTAATGTTCGTTCCGTTGAAACCGCTGCGTCCTTATCTAAAATGACATTTTCTAAGTGTACTCCTTCTTTGACCTTGCATTTCTGCATGATGATAGAATTTTTGACCTTTGCCCCTTTTTCAACTCTGACGCCCCGGAACAAAATGCTGTTCTCTACTTCTCCATCGATTTTGCAGCCATTGGCAATTAATGAATTGCTGATTGAGGAAGAGGGCGAGTACTCAGCGGGTGGTTCGTCTTTTACTTTTGTGTATATTAATTGATCTCCGTAAAAAAGGTTTTGATAGACCTCTGGGTTTAAAAGTTTCATATTATGCTTATAAAAACTTTCCACAGAATTAATGATTGCTGCATATCCATCGAACACGTAAGACTGGACATGGAGACGGTCTAAGTTCCGTTTAATTCCGTCAAGGAAGAAGCTGCTTTTTCGTAGGCAATGCACTCATCGACCAGGCTCAAAAGCAAACGTTTCCCAATGATATACATGCCAGAAAAAACATGAGAATTATTTTGGTCATGAGTTATATCCGTAACCCAGCCCTGTTCATCTGTTTCGAGCTTCAAGCAGGGGGCGTGTTCAGGTTCTCTTTGTTCAAATTGCTTGCTGATCAGGGTGACATCAGCTTCTGTTTCTAAATGATGCCTGAAGGCCTTTTGAACATCCACGTTGCCAATGAACTGGCTTCCGCTGATTAATACATACTGAGCATGCCCTCCCCGGTATAGGAAGTCTCTGTTATTGTGGAAATGCTGAAGATCTCCTCTGGAAATATCGGAGGGATCATTCCAGTCTGGGGGAAGAATAAACAGCCCGCCTCTTTTTCGGTCTAAATCCCACTCTCCACCTGTGCCTAAATGATCCATAAGAGAACGGTATTTATACCGGGTGAACAAAGCCACATCATGGATTTGGCTATTAACCATATTGGAGAGAACAAAGTCGATGAGCCTGTACCGGCCGCCGAAAGGAACAGCGGCCCCGCACCTGAAATAAGTTAACTCCTGCAAAAAATCGTGTTCATGATCTAAATTTATAATGCCCATCATGCGTTCCATCTGCGAGCCTCCTAACGAATGTCAATGTATGAATGTTTAATATCCAATCATTACTTATTTACTGACCGCAAAATCTTCAAGCATCGTGTCTTTATCTATGACTCTTAACTCTTCATTTGGGCCTGACTGAATCGTGCAGTTATCAGGGATAATCGTTCCCTCTTTTATAATAGCCCTTTCAATTTTTACATTCTTGCCTATCTTTACGTTTGGCATAATAACAGAGTGCTCAATCGTTGAGTTATGGCCAGCTTGTACGCCATGGAATAAGATGGAGTGGTGGACCTTTCCGTATATTTGACACCCTTCATTTACAAGGCTGCTCGTAACCTGCGCACCAGGACCGACGTAGTGAGGAGCTGATTGTGATTGACTGAATAAATCCGCCAGTTGTAGTCCGTTAACTGAAGAGATGGACTTTCTTTAAGTAAGTCCATATTGGCTTCCCAGTAGCTGTTAATAGTTCCAACGTCCTTCCAATAACCCTTAAATGGGAAGGCAAAGAGTCGCTTTTGATCTCTCAGCATCGCCGGAATAATGTCTTTTCCAAAGTCATGGCTGGAAACCTCGCTTTTTGCATCGTCCAATAAATATTGTTTCAGGACACTCCAGGTAAAGATATAAATTCCCATAGAAGCAAGATTATTTTTAGGCACAGCAGGTTTTTCCTGGAATTCAGTTACTGAGTAATCGCTCGCCGTGTTCATAATCCCAAAGCGGGAAGCTTCTTCCATGGCACCTCTATTACGGAAATAGACGTATCAGCATTCATTTCCTTGTGAAAATCAAGCATGGCTGCATAATTCATCTTGTAAATATGGTCTCCTGAAATAACCAGAATGTATTGAGGGTTAAATTGCTCGATAAACTGGATATTTTGATAAATCGCATCAGCTGTTCCTTTATACCATTCCCCTGCTTCACCTTTTCCTGTAAAAGGAGGAAGCACAGAAACTCCGCCGTGCTTTCTATCCATATCCCATGGTCTCCCGATGCCCAAATGCTTGTTTAATTCCAAAGGTTCATATTGGGTGAGGACTCCGACTGTATCAATGTTAGAATTTGTGCAATTACTTAATGTGAAATCTATAATGCGGTATTTCCCGCCAAAATAAACGGCTGGTTTTGCCGTATCTTTCGTGAGAAGTCCTAATCTTTTTCCTTCTCCTCCTGCTAAGAGCATTCCGACACATTCTTTTTTCATTGTTCTTCCTCCCTTGCTTGTTCCCCCTCGGGAAAGCGCCTGTATACAGTGATGGCTAGAGGAGGTATTTTCAACGATATATATTGATCTTGGCCGTTCCAATGTTCAGGAACAGTAAAGTGGGGGGCTGAGCTCGTTTGCCGGAACCTCCGAAAGCTTCAGAGTCAGAGTTGAATATTTCCTTATAGGTGCCTGGTTTAGGCACTCCTACGCGGTAGTCATATCGCACCACAGGTGTAAAGTTGCATACAATAAGAAGTTCATCCTCAGGATCAAATCCTTTTCTTACGAAGGAAATAATGCTTTGCTCGTAATCATTGGCGTTAATCCAAAAAAATCCTTCACCTTCGTGGTCTTTTTCAAACAATGCTTTTTCTTCACGGTAAAAGTGATTCAGCTCTTTTACATAACGATGGACTTTATTGTGCAGAGGATAGTCTAAAAGGTTCCAATCCAGGTCATCTAAATCTTTCCATTCATCATATTGGCCCAGTTCGCCTCCCATAAAGAGTAATTTTTTTCCAGGGTGGGTCATCATATAGCCGTAAAGCAATCTGAGCTGAGCAAACTGCTGCCATTGGTCACCTGGCATTTTATTAAGAAGGGAACGTTTCCCATGGACCACTTCATCATGAGATAAAGGTAAAATATAATTCTCTGAAAAGGCATACATTAAAGAGAAAGTAATGAGTGAGTGATTCCACTTTCGATGGACGGGGTCCATCTCCATATATTCAAGCATGTCATTCATCCAGCCCATGTTCCATTTGAAATTAAAGCCAAGCCCGCCAACATGAATAGGGGAGCTGACAAGAGGCCAGGAAGTACTTTCTTCAGCCATCATTAATGCATGAGGCTGGTATTTAAAAACCGTTTCATTCAGCTTACGTAAAAAAGCAATGGCTTCAAGGTTCTCTTCTCCACCGTACGTGTTATAAATCTTTTCTTCTCCATCATGCTTATCAAAATTTAAATAGAGCATGTTAGCTACTGCGTCCACTCTCAATCCGTCGATGTGGAACTCCTTCATCCAGAAAACAGCGTTGGATATAAGAAAACTCTGAATTTCAGGCTTACCAAAATCAAAGGTTAATGTCCCCCACGAAAGCTTTTCAGCCTTCCTTGAATCTTCATATTCAAATACGGGACCGCCATCAAAGAGCCGAAGACCGTGACTGTCTTTACAAAAATGGCCAGGTACCCAGTCCATAATGACACCAATTTGATGCTTATGGCACGTATCAACAAAGTAACGGAAGTCATCAGGAGAGCCAAACCTGCTTGTGACAGAGAAGTACCCTGTAATTTGATAGCCCCATGAACGATCATATGGATGTTCTGCTAAAGGAAGAAGTTCGATATGGGTGAACCCCATGTCCTTCACATATGGGACCAGAGTTTCAGCAAGCTCCCGGTAGGAATAAAGAGTTCCATCATCTTTGCGTTTCCACGTACCTAAATGCACTTCATAGACTAGAAGAGGGGAGTCATAAGGCGCTTGCTTCTCTCTTTCTGAAAGCCACTCCTGATCACTCCATTTATAGGTGGATGGAGCTGGTGCTACTGAGGCAGTGGCAGGCCGAACTTCGGAAGTGAAAGCATAAGGATCTGCTTTTAATAATGTTTCGTCGTAAGAAGTGGTGATTTTGTACTTGTAGGATGTACCAGCTTCAATGGAAGTGAAAAAGCCAGCCCATACTCCCTGGTCATTAATCCGGTGAAGGGGATAATCATCCCCGTTCCAATAGTTGAATTCTCCCACCACACTCACCTGTTTTGCATGAGGAGCCCAGACAACAAAGCGGTACCCAGATTCTCCGTTAAGTACCAAGTGATGGCAGCCAAATGTCTCGTAGCTTTGAAAAAAAGTTCCTTGGTGAAATAAATACAAATCGTGTTCAGAAATCCCTAAATTATCCATTGCAATCCCCCTGGTGAAATGAAAAAGTTACTGGCTGTCAACTACAGAGCCGTTTTGAGTTAGTATAAGTTTCTCTTTCATAGAGAAATAAACCTTCTAACTGCTTAGAAAACTTTGCGAAGTTTTTTGACAAATTTTTTCTGCAAAACGCGTAAAATATTTATATGCAGGGTACATGATTATATGATTCTTACAAAACACTGCATTCTCACTACATGCACCTGAAATAATAGGGTAGATAATAAAGTGCAAACAAAAAGCGTAGTGTTTAACTATATTATTTATTACATCGGCCTAGAACATTTGTCGGACGTGGAAAACAGGCAAAACAACCTGAGACTCAACAAGGAAAGTGCTTAGTCATTTCATTCCCTGTCCAATCAGCAGAAAAAAGATTATTTTTGTTGAAAAGGTTGTAGTTTTGTCGCATTTTTTAACCCGGAAAATTACTATTACGTGATTTAGTAAAAAGGGTCTTGTTAACATCAAGGAAATCCTGCTGTTTTTAGCAAAGGGTTTGATATTATCAGTGGTTCTCGTTATAATAGAACTAAGTTAATAAAACGGTCGGAGTTACAGAGAGACCACAATACCCTGCTACGCAACAGCAGGTGTATTGTGGTCTTTTTTATTCCTAATTCTGACAATAGAAAAAGGAGAGATACCTATGAAACAATCACGGTTTTCTGCCATATCTAGAACAGAGCGGTTAGAAGAAATGTCAGGTAGGGAGCTAGACTTGCTTGTCATCGGCGGTGGGATTACTGGTGCAGGCATAGCCCTTGATACAGCTGCCAGAGGAATAGATGTAGGTTTGATTGAAATGCAGGATTTTGCTGAAGGAACGTCAAGTCGGTCTACAAAACTAGTACACGGAGGGCTTCGCTACTTAAAACAATTTGAAGTGAAGCTTGTGGCTGAGGTGGGAAAAGAAAGAGCAATTGTCTATGAAAATGCTCCCCATGTTACAACTCCTGAATGGATGCTGCTTCCTATCATTGAAAACGGCACCTTTGGTAAATTCTCAACATCTCTTGGTTTAAAAGTTTATGATACCCTTGCACGAGTAAAAAAGAGTGAAAAGCGTTACATGTTAAATAAAGAGGAAACGTTAAAAAAAGAACCGTTATTATTAAAGGATAAAGTAAAAGGCGGCGGTGTTTACGTAGAATATCGCACTGATGATGCCCGCTTAACATTAGAAACGATAAAGAAGGCAAATGATTTAGGTGCCAACCTGTGAACCATGCGAAAGCAGAATCATTTATTTACAAAGGAAGTAAAGCAGTGGGAGTAAATGTTAAAGACCTGGTTAACGACAAAACCTATGAAATTTATGCCAAGCATATTGTAAGCGCGGCGGGTCCCTGGGTCGATGAGTTAAGGGAAAAAGATGGCTCCAAAAAGGGGAAACAGCTTCATTTAACAAAAGGTGTTCACCTGGTGTTTGACCGGGAAAGGTTCCCGCTTCAGCAAGCTGTTTACTTTGATACGCCTGACGGAAGAATGGTCTTTGCCATCCCCCGGGACAAAAAGGCGTATGTAGGCACGACTGATACGGTATATAAAGGAGATATTGCTAGTCCAAGAATGACCGAAGAAGACCGGGACTATCTTCTTCAGGCAGCAAATGAGATGTTTCCTGAAGTGAACCTGTCAGCAGAAGACGTGGAATCTAGCTGGGCAGGTCTCCGTCCGCTTATTTATGAAGAAGGCAAGAATGCTTCTGAAATCTCCCGAAAAGATGAGGTGTTTATCTCTGAGTCTGGATTAATATCCATTGCAGGGGGAAAGTTGACAGGGTATCGGAAGATGGCAGAACGAATTGCTGATATTGTTACCGAAAAGCTTAACATTCACGCCCCGTGCCCGACTGAACATATAAAACTATCAGGCGGGGATGTAGGTGGAAGCGCAGGGTTTGATCGTTTTATTGAAGAAAATCAAGCTAAGGGACTATCACTTGGATTATCCGAAGAAGAGGCAAGGGAGATCGTACGTTTTTATGGATCAAATGCTCCCCGTCTTTTTGAACTAGTGGAAGAACAAGGGGAGATTGCAAAGGAATATGGACTGCCTCTTCACATAGCTGGGAAACTTCTGTATGCTCTTCAGGATGAAATGGCAGTGACTCCACTTGACTTCTTTAATCGCAGAACAGCTTATTTGTATTTTGGAATGGAACAGTTAATCGCTTATAAGGAGAAGGTCGCTGCTTTTATGAAAGATCACTTACGTTGGACAGAGGAGCAAGAAAGACGATTTACTAGAGTGCTAGAAGAAGAAATAAAGTGGGCTCAGGTACCCTTAGGAAAGGAATCCGGTCCTGAAGCAAAAAAAGTGGTGTGATAATCAACGAAGGAACAGGCTGCCTGTTCCTTTTTTGTGAGAAAAAATTGCTTTTTTCCCTGTAATTTGAGAGAACTCACCCCAGAACACGTTGGGAAAAAGAGAAATTTGACGAACCACATCTATAAATGTTGGAGGAAAAAAGAAGGAAAAAGAAAAACTTTTCTATAAAAATAATAATGTACATGATACTCTAAAAATGGAAGAGATAGTAAGCTTTACTACTGGAAAGAGACGAGGAGGAAAGGTATGGTTTGGAAGAAACATTATGAACGCTGGAGTTCATTTGAAGGCTTAGATCAAGATTTAAAGGACCTGCTGAAAGAAATAACCAAAGACGAAAAAGCGACGGAGGATTGCTTTTATAAATATCTGGAATTCGGTACAGGCGGGATGCGGGGAGAAATTGGCCTGGTACTAACCGTATGAATAAGTATACGATCCGCAGAGCAGCCGAAGGACTGGCAAGATATATTGAAGAAGCAGGAAAAGAAGCAAAAGAGCGCGGAGTAGTGATCGCTTTTGATTCCCGCCACCGCTCACCCGAGTTTGCTTTGGAAACAGCATTAACCCTTGGGGCTCATAATATTAAATCTTACATATTCGAAGAGTTAAGGCCTACTCCAGAACTTTCCTATGCAGTAAGACATCTCCGTGCGTTTGGAGGAGTAGTGATTACAGCGAGCCATAACCCGCCGGAATACAATGGTTTTAAAGTATATGGCGAGGATGGGGGCCAGTTCCCTCCAGGGCCGGCAGAGGACTTAATTACAAAAGTAGAGGAAGTAGAAGATGAGTTGCAAATACCTGCTGCAAGCCAGGAAGAATTAAAAGCAAGTGGTCTTCTGACAGTGATTGGAGAAGAAATCGATGAGGCTTACAATAAAGAGCTCCAAACCATTGTAGTAAATCCGGATCTAACAAAAAAAGAGGGTAAAGACGTTACCATTGTGTTTACTCCGCTCCATGGTACAGCGAATCTCCCGGTTGTACGGGCCCTGGAAACGAGTGGTTTTACAGATGTGCACATTGTAAAAGAACAGGAACTTCCAGATCCTGAATTCTCTACTGTAAAGAGTCCTAATCCTGAGGAAGAAGCAGCTTTTGAGCTGGCTATCGAAGAAGGAGAGAAGACAGGGGCAGATGTCCTTATTGCTACAGATCCCGATGCAGACAGGGTGGGAGTGGCTGTCCGGAACAATGACGGGAAGTATCAAGTATTAACGGGTAACCAAACCGGAGCTCTTATGTTGGAATATCTTTTATCTCAGAAAAAAGCAAACGGAGTTCTTCCGGCAAACGGCGTCGTGTTAAAAACGATCGTAACTTCGGAAGTCGGACGCGCTGTAGCAGACGCTTACGGACTGACAACCATTGACACTCTTACCGGCTTTAAATTTATCGGCGAGAAGATTAAACAATATGAAGAGTCAGGAGAGTATTCATTTCAGTTTGGATACGAAGAATCCTATGGATATTTAGTCGGATCATTCGTTCGTGATAAAGATGCAGTCCAAGCTGCCTTGTTAGCCGCAGAAATTACTTTATGGTACAAGAAACAAGGGTTAACGTTATATGAAGGGTTGATGAACTTATTCAGCCGTTATGGATATTACCTGGAAGGTCTTGAATCTCTTACTCTCAAGGGGAAAGAGGGAGTCGAAAAAATCGAAGAAATCATTAAAGACTTTCGCAAGTCTCCTCCTCGGACAGCTGGTGGAAAGCAGGTTGTCACAGTAGAGGATTACAAAACAAGCGAAAGAAGCTGGCTGGAGGGCAGCCAGCGTGAAGTGATTGAACTGCCTGTTTCTAATGTATTAAAATATTTCAGAGAAGATGGCTCCTGGTTTTGTGTGCGGCCTTCAGGAACCGAACCAAAGGTTAAATTTTATTTTGGGGTTCGTGAGGAAAGCATGGAAGAAGCCGAGCGAGAACTTGCCTTGCTGAAAGCAGATGTGATGGGAAAAGTAAATCAACTGGTTTAATAATGAAATAATAGAGGAAGAAGCATAGCCTGCATCTGCGGACCTATGCTTCTTTTTAACGCAAGGCTTGTTTACCGTACTTGGGAACGGCCTATAACCTGCATTAATATTTAACTTCAAAACTGTTTTCGTGATCTATTTCTTTTGCTTCATTAATATCAAGATGATCTACCTTGGAAAAAGAATTACCTTCAGCCAGGGAATCAATAAACTCCTCCATATTTTTATTATCCCCCTCAGCTTTTAGTTCAACGGTTCCATCGGAATTATTTTTCACCCACCCAAAGACATTTTTCTTGTTCGCTTCTTGTCTGGTGAAATCTCTAAATCCGACTCCTTGCACTTTTCCATGGACAATAATATGTTTTTTCAACTATCCCACCTCCTGAAAATCTCATACCTTTTTAAAATGAAGACGAAACCACGGGTCTTCTTCAGGGTTATTGATGGTCTCCGATACCACATGAGACTGTCCCTCTTCATCAGTGGCGAGCAGCTTCCGTACTTGTCCTGATAGGCAGGATAAATATACCCCTCTTTAAACAATAACCTGGGAGGATAAATTTCGACGAAATCATACCCCAGGTGTTTACATACGTTTTTTTGGCATTTCACAAGCTCCATATTTATCACCTTTTGGATGTTATTTTATCTATACCTTTCCCAATGGTGTAGAAATAAAAGAGGGATAGGTTTTTTGAAAGGAACCTGTCTATACGTTTTAAGAGGTGACGCATAGAGTGGTAACAGTACGAGGAAAGGAGGGAGACTATGAGCATTCACAGAAAGCATAGGGATGACAGAGTTGACGATCAAGTACAGGCAGTCAGTACTGGCAGAAACAAACTGGATAACGAAAATTTTATTAAAGATAAAAACTATAACGTGGCAGAAGCAGTGATTAAAAACAGCGGAAACTCTTATGTAAATGTTCACGTAGATGCTGAATCCTTTGCTAAAGGCCGTGCTAAGTCTTTTGCAGATGCAGACGCTAAGCAGGCACAAGAAACAGGATTTCAGGATGGGAGAAGAAAAAGATAATAAATGATGACGGGAGGTAATCACAATGAGATTGCTTCCCTTGCCTTTACATTTGAATAAGGGGGACGTTGAAATGGAGAAAAAGCCTTTCCCGGTTCAGCATGTTTCCAGTGTAGACCGCAGTGGGAACTCAGATGTTGACGTAACCGTTAATATTGATACATCATCTCTGGCATATGCCTACGCGTGCCTGCTTTATGCAGAAGGGAAACTTACCAGAAAGCAGCTGGATACCATGGTAGAAGAAATGGATAGAATCTATCAAAAAAAGGAGCATAAGCAAAAGTTCTTACCCTCTTCACAAGAATATGGAAAACAAAAAGATGCCTGGTGGTTTGTATAACATGAAAGATAAAGCTCCCAAGCTCTGCTGTCTGCCTGACAAACGTAACCGTCAGCAGTAAGCAAAGATTGGGAGCCTTTTCCGTTAATTAAATTCCATCATTTTAATTCTTCTTTGAATATAAACTTTACCGGCAGTCTCTCTCATTTCATCCCAGTCTTCAAAAATAGTTGTCTCTCCAATATATTCATTCCACTTCTCAGTTTCTGTAAGTTTATTAAACTCCTCTTCAGATTCGAATACAAAGCCGCTTTGGGCAATGAATACTTCAAAAGAGGAAACAGAAGTATATTGTTTCATAAAACTTTGGTCAAAGAGGTCAGTGATAGTTACGGTATTTTCTCTGCTTATTTCTTCGATCTTTTCTGCAGTTCGTCCGATGCAGAATGATTTTCCTTCACGACCCTCACTCCTTCAATAATATATAAATTAAAAATAACACAAGAAAGCCGCTTTTAAAATAAAGGATTATGTGAACTCGTTTTTGAAAACTATCCTTGTGAAGGCCGAAATAAAATCAGACTGAGAGAAAAAGGCTTACGCACTACTCCTTCAGAAAATAGGTGTCAGCAAACCTCCCATATTTCTACATGAAAAAAACTTTTATATATAATATATTAGAGGAATATAGTGGAAATGAACATAAAAAGAAAAGCGGTCAAATACTCTCTTAATAAGTGGGTAATTGACTTTTCGATAAAGGGGTAGTGTGGATCATGGAAGCAGCTGTTATGGTTCAAATGGAAGAAAAGATGTATTATGATAAGCTTCTTACAATTGTTAGAGAAGCAAATCAATTTCAAAGCTATATTGTGTTTGAAATGAATGGTATGGTTATTAATGGAAAAAGCCTGATAAGTGTCAGCACCTTTTTAAAGCAGAAGAATCAAATGACGGTAAGAGCAGTTGGAAACGATGCAAAGGATGCTGTGGAAGCAATAAAAAAGTTAATATAAAAAATCGCCTGGTTATTTTTCAGGCGGTTTTTAGTTTGTGTTTGTGTAATTGAGGGAAATTACATATACATAAACTAATGTCCAGGTTTGTTTCTTGCTCAATGTAAATGCGGGTAAATCTAAGAAGCAAGGACAAGAGTTACTATTAATAGGGGCCAGGCCTATGGACAACAAAAGCCGCAAAAGGTCAAATCCGTAATGAGAGTCACTCTCTCGATTGCGATAACAAACATAAGGAGAGATGATATGTATACCAAGCAAGCAGAATATGACCGGTTATTTACGATAGGAGAACAGGTGTTATATAAAGGAGAAGCAGCTCAGGTTACCGCAGAATATAAGCACGCCGTTTGTATTGAATTTGTTCATTATCCAATTGCAGAGAAAAAAGAAGAATTTCCTGACCCGCGAGTAGTTATTAAAAAAGATGCCTGCGAAAGAACATAACATTTGATAAATAAACATATCGTACAGTATAACCAGGATTAAACTCCCGGTTATTTTTTTTGTTTACATAAAGCTGATGCCTGAATGTATGTGTCCCTTGTACTTCCAAGCGTGGCACTTAAAGTTATTTTGGTATATAATAATCTCGCTTCACCTAAAGAGGCCAATTAACATGAACGGGAATGGTGGATAGATGGAAGAAAAAGTATTTCATTTGGCTTTTCACCACTTAGTAAAAATGATTACACCGGAATTAAAACAGACTATAACATTTAAAGTAGACTCTTCGATAAATACTCAGGCAGCGGCGATCCGCTCAAAGGAAAATCACTATGAAATTAACGTGAATTCAAAAAAAGTGGTAGAAAATTATAAAAAAGTTATCGTCTCTCATGGAATAAGGCTCGCTCAATTTAAAACCTATGTTTATATCATACTTCTTCATGAATTAGGTCACTGTACGAAACAAAAAACAGGAAGACCCTTTAAAAAATTTTATAAAGGATCACAAAGAGGCTCTAAATGTTGGTGATAAAGTTCGTTATGTAAAGTCTTTAGATTTGTTTATCAATGAATACATAAAGGAGGAAAAAAGGGCATGGGAGTGGGCCATAAATCATACCCCCGAAGCTGTCTGTGAAAAACAAACAGTCGAGAATTTAGCAAGGATTTTCGTTGAAGCATCGGCTTATAGGAAAAATGAATGGAAAAAAGATAGAGTTTCTTTTTTTCATAGATTTTATTGAGTAACAGCTGAATCAATCGCTGAGAGTTTGTTTAGGGAAGGATAAGGGGAAAGGTTACCAACACTTTAGAAAAGGGGAGTAAAAATGCTCGAAGAGGTAGATCTTTCTCTTAAAATGGATGATGAAGTCTACAAAACGGAATTAAAAAAAGAGCAAATGAAATTACTAGCCCTGCAAAGAGCACTGGTTGAGCATAAGTTAGGCTGTATAATCGTATTTGAAGGCTGGGATGCAGCGGGAAAAGGCAGTGCCATAAAACGAGTTGTAGAAAAGATAGATCCTAGAGGGTTAGAAGTTCATGCTACTGCAGCACCTAACTTGGAAGAAAAGCAGCACCATTACCTTCAACGGTTTCTTGACAGAATGCCTAAATACGAGAAAATCGGAATATTTGATCGATCATGGTACGGACGTGTGCTTGTAGAAAGAGTGGAAGAGTTGGCTGAAGAAGAAGAATGGACAAGAGCTTATGACCAAATTAATCAAATGGAAAAAATATTTGCTCAAGAAGATTTTTTCATTATTAAATTCTGGTTTCATATTTCTAAGGAAGAACAGTTAAAGCGGTTTAGGGAAAGGCAGAATAACCCTTTAAAGCGCTGGAAAATAACAGAGGAAGATTGGCGTAACAGAGAAAAGTGGGATGAGTATAAAATAGCAGTGGAAGATATGCTTTACAAAACGGATACAAAACATGCTCCTTGGCATATTATTGAAGGCGAGGATAAAAACTTTGCCAGGGTAAAAACCTTAAAAACAATCATAGCGACAATCGAAGAAGGGTGTAAAGGGCGGGAGATTGACTTAGATCAATATTTTTAAATATTACCTCATAAAACTTTTAAGAGGAAAGCAAAAGAAAAAGGGACTCATGAGAGTCTCTTTTTATGGGGAAATGAAAGGTTATTTGATTCTAGAAGTTTCTTGCTGCTCCAGCCATTTTACAAAATGAGAACCGTGGAAGACTGAGTTAGCTTCTTTTAAGAAAGTCATCAGGTCTGCTAGAAACTTTTGTTCTGATTCGCCCTTATTAGCGTATTCCTGGATAAAGTCGTTAAACCGATGGGTTTTACCAGCTGATTCTTCGCGTAACTTTTCCCCTTGATTTGTTAAAGTTACATAAGAAACTCGTAAATCATTTGCTTTCTTTTCTGTTTTGACAAGCTCTTTGCTTTTCAGTCTTTTCATGATTTGCATCACAGTGGAAAGGTCCCATAAACCGACTTCTGCTACACGTGACATTGTACATCTTCCTTCTATGTGAAGGATCCACAGGATATGCTGCTCTGCTAGCGTAATTCCTATTTCCTGTGCTGACTTTTGCCAGTCTTCTTCGATAACTTTATAAGCTCCCCTAAATAGATTTAAGTATGTATGAAAATTCTGTTGTGCTTCATTCATACAAAGTCCCCCTCTTATATTTATGTAATGGGTTTGGAAATCTTCAACACCTGGAAGTAATTCGTTTAATAAAAACATGATATCAAACTTACAGGAAATCTAGTAGCATTTAACATTATTTTGTAGAGAAATGCAGTTCTTTTAATAATATTTCCGTTACATACGTAATTACAGGTTGTGTACCACAATTTTAAAAGAAAAAATTCATTTACGGTAAATTTATGTTTTAAAGCGAGGAAGTCAGGTAATGTAAGTGGTTAGTGCAAAGTGTTGTGGAGGTGCAAGCCATGGAGGGAGTCTCTGTTCACACTCTTCTAGAAGCATACCGCTTAGCCTGTGAAAATGAGTTAGAGGAAGAGTTTTTAAAATTGTTAGAAGAAGAAATAAGAAAAAGAGGAGAAGAAATCCCTATAACTGAAAAAGAAAATAGATAATGAAACTGAAAGAGAGGGAAATAATATAAACCTCTCTATTTTTGTGTCCCAAAAAGGATTATAATCCGTGTTGTAAGTCGTTATAATAGTGATTACCTAAAGCAGGAAATGAAACAGGAAGCGGTGGGAAAAAGGAAATGAACGAAACGATAGTGATAGATTGGATGACAGAAAAAGACTGGGAACAGGTAAGGACCATATACGAAGAGGGAATTGCAACCGGAAATGCAACTTTTGAAACAAATGCACCCGCGTGGGAGAAGTGGGATGAAAAACATGCTAGAGAATGTCGACTGGTCGTACGCAGCGCCACTGCCATCCTTGGCTGGGCTGCCTTAACGCCGGTTTCAAATAGGAATGTATATGCCGGGGTAGCAGAAGTAAGTATTTATATAAGTAAAAAGAGTAAAGGCATGGGAGTAGGAAGCAGACTTTTGGCTGCTTTAATTGCAGAGAGTGAAAAGCAAGGGTACTGGACTCTTCAGTCCGGAATCTTTCCTGAAAATACTGCCAGTCTCAGGCTGCATAAGAAACATGGTTTTCGTGAAGTAGGCAGGCGGGAGCGTATCGGGAAAATGAACGGAGTCTGGCGGGATACAGTACTATTGGAGAGGCGAAGCGTAAAGATAGGCATGGATGATGAAATATAATAATTACAGGTTCATACGTAATTAATTGATCGTGAAAAGGAATCCAACGTAAAAAGGCCAGCAATCCTACTTATGCTGGCCTAGTGGGTATCCCACATCTTCTTTCTTTAAATCAATTTATTAATAACATTGGTAAAAATACAGCAGTGATTCATAAAACAACAAAAGCCCTTCCTACTCTTTCGTCCTTGCGGCTCCAATGACCGCTCCAGTGTGATTTGGTCTACAACCATACTTGTTCTTGTTACACATAATTATAAATTGGGTATCCAGCGTGAGAAGTGAAAATTAGAGGCTAATGATGTGGGAGTAAACAAATACCTCCTGTTAGAGGGTGAGGTGGTATTCGATCTATTATACCGTGAAAGAATTTAAAAAGCAATGTTGTTATTTCATGGAGGTTTTACGTAGAATCATTTTTCTTTGTACTCTAAGCAAATCGGTCTGCAAAAAACATGGAAACCATTTTAGTTGACTGACCCTTGCCAGATTACAGCAACAGTGTTATGGTGTTTATGTTGATATAAACACCATAACATACAGGGGGAGTTAACATGGATTTTGCGACATTGCTGTGGGCATATATTCTGGTATTTGTATTATCTGCTATTCCTTTTTTTGAAGCTTATGCGGTTATACCTCTTGCGATCATAGCTGGTTTATCGACTGTACCATCCATTGTCATTGGTTTAGCTGGAAATCTGTTGACAGTGCTTCTTTTAGTCCTGTTTATTGAACAAATTAAAGCATGGAGGAAGAAACGCAAAGGAGTGGAACAAGAGCAGCAGCAAAGCAAAAGGCACAAGAGAGCACAGAAGCTCTGGCAAAGATACGGGCTTCCTGGCTTGGCTGTCATCGGGCCGCTTTTTGTCGGCAGTCATCTTACTGCTTTTATGTGTGTGACTCTTGGAGGCTCAAAACAAAAAACGGTTTATTGGGTGTTAGGAAGCATTTCTCTCTGGAGTATTGTTTTTTCCGTTTTGGCTTATTATGGAATTGATCTTTTAGGAAATCAGGAAAATGGCTTTATTAGAGGTTTTTTTGAATAATTACAGGTCAGAGAGATATGAAGAGAAAGGAGAGGTTAGGATGATAGGGCAAGCCTTCTGGCTGGTGAGAAAGGAATTGAAACATAACCTATGGGCATTTGTTTTTACCCTTGTTTTCACCGCTCTCTGTGGCGTCGTAACGATGTTTTTTCTCAACCAGCTGGCAAGAAATGAATTTGTTACGGAAGCTGGGAATATCAATGGCATCCTGCTTGATGTTATATTTGTAGGGATGACTCCATCTTTAGCAGCCCTATACATGTCAAGTCCATACTTAAGCTTTCGGACAGTTAAAGAGGATCCCTTTAACAAAAAGATGGCATTGCTTAGAGCTCTGCCCATTCCGGTAAGTGTACTTACACTGAGCAGAACCCTTGCTATGGTAATAATCTTAACGGTCATGTCTATTGTTTTTTACCTCATTATAACAGTAGGGTTATCGAATGAGTTTTTCACATACATAACGAGGCAAGAATTTATTCTATTTATTCTTTTTTGGTTTGGCTATGCCTTATTGTTAGGGGGATGGAATCCCTTTGTAGAATATGGTTTAAACGGCATCATGCTCTATCTTTCACCCTATATTTTTTTACTTGTTTTATTGATCGCTATTATAATAATTTCCGTTTTTACAGGCCGTGGATTTGTCGAGTGGAGTTTTTTGTTAATAAGGGAGTATGGATGGATAGCAGCTTTATTTTCTTTAGGGGCAGGAGCAGCAGGAGTGGTTTTCTGGAACCAGCTTCTTAAACAGCGCCTGCTGAAAAAAGATTTCTTATAATATCTGAGGGAGGAGGCATTATGAAATTACCGATACGTGTTTCTGAGGAGAGCAGGGAGCCTCTTTACCATCAAATTGAAACTCAACTTCAATCGTTAATTGTCAGTGGTAAATTGCCTCCAGGAACTCCTCTTCCATCGATTAGAGCCCTGGCCAGTGAACTTTCCTGCAGTGTCATCACAACAAGGAAAGCATATCAAAATCTTGAAGGCAGAGCCTTGATCAAAACCATACAGGGAAAAGGCACATTTGTAAAAGAAGTAGAGAAGCAAAGAAAAGAAGATACCAAACAGCAACTAATAGTATCTGCCTTTCTAAAGGCGGTTGAACAAGCTGACCAAGTAGGCTCTACTCAAGCTGAAATGAAAAGCCTTTTTAATCAAGCGCTTCTCCAATACTTTGATAATAAAATCAATAAGAGTAAAGGGGGAAAGGAAGATGAGTGATCATTTAGTGGTAGAGCTAAATAATGTAAAAAAATCATTTAAGAAATTCACCCTAGGACCAGTGAATTTAACTTTGGAAAAAGGGTTCTCACTTGGTATAGCAGGAGCTAATGGTTCTGGAAAAAGCACACTGTTTCGTCTCTTAGTGAATATTCTTCAGGCTGATGAAGGTACTATCCATTTTTTCGGGAAATTCGCTGCAGCAAGTGAAAGTCAACATAAACAAAACATAGGGTTTTCGGGAGAATTAGTAGAGGCGTTCTCTCACTTGACGATTAAAGAACTGGCTTCCTATATTTCTTATTGGTACCCACATTGGATCATGAAAAGTACTCTTATTTCCTCCGCAGATATCTCATTGATGAAAAAGAAAAGTTTGGGAAATGCTCAAAAGGAACAAAGAAAAAGGTGGAATTTATTTTCAGTCTTTGCCATAACCCAGATTTGCTATTACTTGATGAGCCATCGGCAGGAGTGGATATCAGTTCACAAAAAAAGATGAAAGAAGACCTTGTCGCTTTTATGGAAGGTGAAGGAAAGTGTCTTGTAATAGCTACACATAATGTGGCTGAAATCGAATCCCTTTGTGACTTTATAGCAGTTCTTCATAATGGCAGTCTTCTTTATCACGACAACAAAGACAGCTTTTATGAAAATTGGGCATGGCTTTGGGTCGATAACGTGCCAGAGAGCATTCTAAAACACCCGAATATCCTCAAGATTACACACTCTTCCCCGATACAAATTCTTACAGACAATGTACAAGTAATTGAAAGTGAGCTTCTGCAAGAAAGTACAACACCATCACAGATTCAAAGGCTGTCCATTGAAGAGCTTATTGAATATTTTTCCGAGAATGAGTGCACGTAGGAAACTAGCGAATAGAGAGTGGATTAATCTAAAACCTCCCGTTATTCATGGTGTTTAATGACTGCAGATTATGGTTATATGATTTGTACAACTCCCTTACAAAGAAAGGAGTCATGTTTCGTGCAGAGATATAATCTAGAGAACATCAAGGTGCAGGACGAACCAGAGTTAAAGTTTAGTTCAGCCCATGCAGTCGTTAGAGAATCAGGTGAGCATAAGTCCTGGGAAGTAGTTGTTAACTCTGAGTCCTCTGAGAGATTAGAGAAATTAAAGAACAACGATGAAAAAATTACAGTAGAAATGACCGAAGAAAATGGAAGAGTGTTACGAGGAGACTGTTATGTGACTGAGGCTTCAGAAGGGTCTGAGGTTACCAGTTATTACCTTTCTGGTGAAGGGCAACTTCAAGGAGCATTATAAGAAGGAAAAGAGGATGTCCCTATAGGGGCATCTTTTTTTATAAAAAAGCAATTGTTGATTTTTGATTAATAAAGTCGCGAAGCGGTGTCTTCGGAAGGGGGTGCCCGAGTAAACCGAGACAACACATGGGCGTGGCATAGAGACCGTGAATGAGAATGAAGTGAAGCATGAAAGGATGTTATCCTGTACCTTAGGTGCAAGCGAGCAACCTTTAACAAAATCAGCAATGACTTTATGTGGACTGAGGAGCTGATGTATAAGTGAAAACTACACAAGTAATATCTTAAATCCTTGAATAGTGATAGTATATTGTTGACTTGACTGTAAAATAAGCCGTTAAGGTTTTGGCGTATTAACAATTTTAAATTATTGTATTATACTAAAAATCGTAATCATTACGATTGTAGGATGACAATTATACGAATTAAAACTACTAAATAGGAGAAAAAGGGAATGGCACAGCGAGAAGCAGGGATCCATAAGGAGGAGCAAAATGAAAAAATATTGTTTATTGCCGTTGGCTTTTTTAATTTTTATGAGCGGATGTGCAGCAAACGAAGGTGAAGATCTGCAGCAAGGTCATGGAAAGGAACCAGACGATAAATCGATTACTTTGATGTTCAGCTTTGGTTCAGAAACTCTGGACCCTCATTTGGACTGGGTTCCTGTAAGAGCAGGAATCACAGAAACTCTGGTTAAAATTAACGAAGACCTTGAACTAGAACCATGGCTTGCGGAGTCATGGGAGCAAGTCGACGACAATACCTGGGAGTTTAAGATTAAAGAGGATATTACCTTTCATGATGGAGCCCAACTGGATGCTCAAGCCGCGGCTGATTCCTTAGAAAGAGCTTTTGAAGTTAATCCATCTATAGAAGCTGCGCTACATATTGAAGAAGTGGAAGCCACAGACCAAACATTGGTCATTCATACTACGCAGCCCAACCCAATGCTTGTATCTGAATTAGTGAACCCGAATACTGCAATTACGCAAGTGCAGACTGAGGAAGATATAAAAACCAGGCCGGTTGGCACGGGACCATTTAAAGTGAATGATTTTGAGCCTAATAATTCAGTTCATCTAATTCGTTTTCATGAGTACTGGGATGGAAAAGCCAAAGTGGAGGAAGCTTATTTTACTTTTAATGAAGATAATAATGTTAGAGGCATGTCCCTTCAAACAAATGAAGCAGATATCGCGTATCATCTATCACCTGAAAGCCTGGATCCTATTGAACAGGACGAAAATTTATCGGTCCATTCTGTTCCCAGTATGAGGACTCATTTTTTAATGTATCAATTTAACAATCCTTTGCTTCAAGACCAGACAGTGAGAGAAGCATTGGACTTGCTAATTGATAGAGAGAGTGCAGCTAATGACATTATGACCGGCCATGCGGATACTGCAAGCAGTCCATTTCATCCTTCCTATTCTTTCGGTGTGTATAATGAAACAGTTCACTCTTTAAACGATGCAGAGAGCTTATTACAAGATGACGGATGGCAACAAAATGAGGAAGGAATTCTGGAAAAAGAAGGACAGGTTCTTGACTTTACTTTAATTACCTATGGAGGGCGTCCGGAGCTTCCTCTAATTGCTCAAATCCTGCAAGGAGAAGCTTCAAAAATAGGGATTAATATTGAGATTCAAATGGTGGAAAATGTGGATGCTACTTAGAAGAAAATGATGATTGGGACTTGGCGACTTATAGTAACCTTACAGCCCGAGAGGCGATGGCGGGTACTTTTTAAATGCAGCATGATGCCTGACGGAGCCTTAAATTCAGGAAATGTAGAGGACCAGGAGCTAATTGATTTGATAGAAGAGTTAAATAAGACTACTGATGAAGAGGCGAGGAAAAAGCTGGTCAAACAAGCTGTTTCTGTTATTGAAGCAAATACTCTTCAATCTTACATTATCCATCCAAATATTGTTGTCGGTGTAAATGATAGGGTGAAGAATTGGGAACCCGGCTCTGAAGAATATTATATGTTAAACAATGAGCTGGAAGTGGAATAAATGACGAGATTTATTGTCTCTCGCCTTTTACAAACAGGTTTGGTTCTCTTCATTTTGACTGTTATAACTTTTATCTTAATGAAACTGGCCCCGGGAGACCCAGTACGTTCCATCCTCAGAGTTGAGGAAGTCGCAATCACGCGAGAACAGGAGGAGGCGTTAAGAAATGAATTACTTCTTGACCAGCCCTTTTTACAGTATTTCGCCTGGCTGAAAGGGATTTTCCAGTTTGATCTTGGGACTTCCCATTCTTTGAATGTTCCGGTGATAGAGGTATTGTTGGGAAGACTTCCCAATACCCTTTTATTAACTGCAGGCGGATTATTGGTCATGATGGTTATTGCATGCGTTTTAGGAGTAGGATCTGCTTATTTCTATAACCGCCCTTTTGACCATATAAGCCGGATTTTCGCTTTATTAGGTGCTTCTCTTCCTTCTTTCTGGCTTGGACTCCTTTTAATACAATGGTTTTCGTTACATCTTGGCTGGCTGCTTCATCAGGGAGCAGCAGCCTTTTGCACCTTATCCTGCCCTCTCTTACGTTAGGAATTGGAATGTCAGCTGTGTATGCACGGCTTTTGAGGTCAAGCTTAGTGGAGGAATACTCACAGCCTCATATCCAGGCTGCACGAGCTAAAGGCATGACGAAATGGACACTCTTAACCAGGCATTCTATGAAAGCTGCTGTAGTCCCTGTTTTATCAATGTTTGGGTTAAGTATAGGAAGCCTGCTTGGCGGCACAGTCGTAGTAGAGACAGTATTTTCATGGCCGGGGATTGGCAGCATGATAATAGAAGCGATTTTAAGAAGAGATTACCCGCTGATTCAAGGATACATACTACTTACAGGTGTATTTGTCATAACGGCTAACTTTATTGCCGATATCATTATGTCTATGTTGGATCCGAGAATCAGGATGGGGGAGGAGAGCTTTAGAAAATGAAGGATAAAATCACCAAAGGAGTCCTCTTCCGGCTCGGAGTGTTTTTTTTAGCAGGATTAGGGGTGTTAATGATCATCGGTGTATTTGTTTTTACTAATGAATCCCTTCACCCTGATATGAGTCAACGATTTCTTGCGCCAAGCAGAGAATATCCTTTTGGAACCGATCATTTAGGAAGGTGTATTTTTTCTCGTATAGCTGAAGGCGGTTTACTTACTCTTCAAGTAAGCACCTTAAGTTTGGCAGGAACTGTCTTCATTGGAGTACCGTTAGTTGATCAGTGCTTATGCCGGAGGGAAGATAGATACAGTTATTATGAGGATTGTTGACGGTTTTGCTATCCTGCCCGATTTTATATTAGCGATTGTGATTGCAGGATTGTTAGGACCCAGTTTACAAAATGTACTTATTGCCATTGTCGCAGTAAAGTGGGTTCAATACGCAAGGCTGACAAGAGGAACAATTCTTTCGGAAAAACAAAAGGAATATATTCTCTCGGCAAGATCCATAGGGTGCAGACATGTAAGAGTACTGTGGAAACATCTTCTTCCTGCTGTTGTTCCGCAAACGATCACATTAGCTTCTTTAGATATGGGAAAGATTATTTTAATTATTGCATCGCTCTCTTATTTAGGTCTCGGTGCCCAGCCTCCTATTCCTGAATGGGGAGCCATGCTTAACGATGCACGCCCTTATTTTCAAACAGAACCTTTGTTGATGATCATTCCTGGCACAATGATTTTTTTAACAGTTTTAAGCTTTAATTTAATAGGAGACGGTCTTCGTGAATCGTTAAAAATTAATAGCCTTTGACGCGAGAGAAGGGGTAAATACTATGAGTGAAATTGCTTCTGGCAAGATATCTCATAAGCAATACATCATGCTGGCGCTGCCTTTAACGTTAGCTACCATTTCCACACCTCTTCTTGGCGCCGTTGATACGGCAGTGGTTGGCTATTTGGCTGATCCCTCCTACCTGGGGGGAGTAGCTGTTGGAACGCTTATCTTTAACACCTTATACTGGCTTTTCGGTTTTTTACGTGTGAGTACCTCTGGCTTTACTGCCCAGGCTGCTGGAGCCGGTAACAACAGGGATATTTCCTTACATTTCATAAGACCCGCTCTTTTGGCAGCAGCCATAGGTTTCCTGTTCATTCTGTTTCAGTGGCCGATTCGTGAAGGAGCAATGTTTTTCATTCAGCCGCCTGAAAGTGTTGCTGCCCAGGGAATAAGCTACTTTGACATTCGAATATGGGGCGCACCTTTTGCCTTACTGAACTTTGTCATACTAGGATGGCTGATTGGCCAATCCAAAGTGAAATTCACCCTTGGTTTGCAATTTGGCTGTAACCTGCTGAATATGATCCTGGATGTCCTTTTTGTTTATTCCTTTCAAATGGGTGCTGCGGGGTGGGTTTAGCAACCTTGCTGTCAGAGGTACTTGCTGTTGTGATTGGTTTGCTTTTTATCCTAAAGTACACCGGTCTTCATATTCGTATTTTAAAAGATGTAGAAGCATTAAGTGTGAAACCAATGATGAAAATGTTAAAAGTAAATAAAGATTTATTTATTCGCACTGCCTGTCTCTTGACTGTGTTTGCTATATTTACATCAACAGGAGCTTCCATGGGCGAGAATGTCCTGGCAGCGAATGCCATTCTCTTTCAAATTCATTTAATAATGGCTTATTTTTTTGATGGGCTGGCGAACGCAAGCAGTATTCTGTCGGGAAAGGCAGTGGGAGCCAGGGACGAACAATTGTTTAACAAAACATTATACATGGGTTGTTTATGGTCAACCCTGCTTGCTGTTTTATTAACCATTGGAATGGCTGTAGGGGGCTCTTCAATTATTTCATTGTTTACAAACATATCAGAGGTACAAGAAATAGCAGTGTTATATGGCGGTTGGATCGTTTGGTTTCCTATTGCCTCATTTGCCAGCTGCAATTGTACGGATTTTATATAGGGACGACGCAGGCAGCCCCCGTCCGAAATTCACTTATTATTTCTCTTATCGTGTTTCTGTTGTGTGTTTGGGTAACCGTTCCTTTGTGGGGGAATCATGGTTTATGGCTTTCGTTTCTTTTATTTACAGTCACTCGTTCAATGACGCTGTGGATTTTTTTCCCGCAAATCAGACAGAGGGTTTTTAGAAAAGAATCACCTAAGGTGCTTCACATGACATAAACTATTATAGATAGGTTACTTTAGTGAGAGCTCTACGCTCTCTTTTTTTTGATTATTTTCATCACTAAAGAAAAGAACTATTCAATATTAGAGCGGACTGGACTGAAGAAAAGATTCTTGGATTATTCCAATTGAAACTGACAAAAAATGAAACAATGACTGATTTTGTTGAATTCCGCAACCTGGTAAAATAGTATAATATACATGGACAACACTACGTTTTTAATAGGAGCTAAAATATGTTTCAAAATATAGAAGAATGTGTAAAAGACCTGGAAAAAAGCGGACAACTTGTAAGAATTAAAGAAGAAGTGGACCCCTACCTTGAAATGGCGGCTATCCATCTAAAGGTGCATGAAGCAGGGGGACCTGCTTTGTTGTTTGAAAACGTAAAAGGAACGAAGTATCAGGCAGCCTCTAACTTATTTGGGACGGTGGAAAGAAGCAAGTTTATCTTTCGCGATACGCTGGAGGCTACACAAAACGTAATCGCAATGCGGAATGACCCTATGAATGTGTTGAAAAATCCATTCAACACATTGGCACAGGGCTGGCAGGCTCAAAAGCACTTCCGCAGAAAAGATCAAGCAAAAAGGGAATGGAGGAATTTGACGAAATCCAAATTTCAGATCTTCCGATGATTCATCACTGGCCAGACGACGGAGGGGCATTTGTCACTCTCCCACAAGTCTATAGTGAAGACCCTGAAAAACCAGGCATCATGAACGCTAACCTTGGGATGTACCGAGTACAGCTGAGCGGGAATGATTATGAAATGAATAAGGAAATTGGTCTTCATTACCAAATTCACCGTGGAATTGGTGTCCATCAGGAGAAAGCGAACAGACTGGGTGTTCCGTTAAAAGTCAGCATCTTTATTGGCGGCCCGCTGCCCACACCTTATCATCCGTCATGCCTCTTCCTGAAGGCTGAGTGAAATGACGTTTGCAGGCCTTCTTTCTGGCCGGAGATTTCGGTACAGCTATGTCGATGGGTATTGCATCAGTCATGATGCTGATTTTGTTATCACCGGGGAAATTCACCCGGAAGACACAAAGCCTGAGGGGCCATTTGGAGACCATTTAGGTTACTATAGCCTCGTGCATCCTTTTCCAGTCATGAAGGTACACAAGGTATACGCAAAGAAAAAAGCGGTATGGCCATTTACAGTCGTAGGCCGACCGCCCCAGGAAGATACTGCATTTGGCGATTTAATTCATGAATTGACTGGCGAAGCTGTGACACAGGAGATTCCTGGTGTAAAGGAGGTTCATGCGGTAGATGCTGCAGGCGTTCATCCTTTATTATTTGCTGTCGGCAGTGAACGGTACACTCCTTACCAAAAAGTGAAACAGCCAGCAGAACTTCTTACGATTGCTAACCGCATTCTAGGCACAGGACAGCTCAGTCTGGCCAAGTATTTATTTATCAGTGGCGATGAAAAAAGAGAATTAGAAACTCGCAGAGAATCAGAGTTTCTTGCCTATATGTTAGAAAGAATTGACTTGCAAAGAGACCTTCATTTTCAAACCAACACAACAATTGACACCCTCGACTATTCAGGTACTGGTCTGAATACAGGAAGCAAGGTGGTGATTGCTGCCTATGGCGACAAGAAAAGAGACTTGTGTACACAAGTCCCTCAACCGCTGAAGGAGACTAAGGGATTTGTAAATCCTTTATTGGTTATGCCTGGAGTCATAGCCATTCAGGGTCCTGCTTTTTCAAGTTATGAAACTGCAGAAAAGGAAATGCAACAGTTTACTGCAGCGATTGAAAAGCATGATTCGGTTCTTACTTCACCTATGATCATCGTGTGTGATGATAGTGAATTTGTCAGCCATACGATTAGTAATTTCTTATGGGTAACGTTTACAAGGAGCAATCCTTCTCATGATATTTATGGGACAAACAGCACTTATAAACATAAGCATTGGGGATGCGACAGCATGATCATCGATGCTCGCCGCAAGCCTCATCACGCTCCACCTCTTATTCCTGATCCCTCAGTGGAGCAAAGGATCCAGAGGTTTTTTGAAAAGGGTGCCAGCTTAGAGAAAGTAAAGGTGGATTGACGACGATCCCCTTCACCGGTACAACAGGAGGAGTTTGTACTGCCAGGTTACATGCCGTCATGTAAGGCTGCCTCCGATTTCCTGGACCCCTTTTGCGTGTTTTTCTGGACGAAAGAAGGTCGCGAGTCCTCTCATGGGCTGCGGTCTTCTTTATGTTCTGTGGGAAATCTCCCTTAATTTGCGACTATAACCTGCAGAAAAAATCATGGGCAGCGTTCATAGAGAATAGTTTACACCTGCAAGCTTTTGAACAGGGAGTCCTTGTTTTTTGACGGTTATTTCTAACACCTCATAAAAAACAGAGAAAAGGAGTGATAGTATGCCGAAAGTATTTAAAGTACCCTACAAAGGGCACGAAGTGAAAGTGGAAAATAGGTGGTTTGCTGGAGAAAAGCTATATATTAATGGCCAGCTTCAAGACGAAAATGTTGGTTTGGCGTTAAGGGCGACATTGAGAGGAAAAATACCTTCTGAAGGTGGGAATGGTGAGGAGATTAAAGTTGTGCTTGGAGGTATTATGAAAATAAAGTGCCGGATTTTTGCTGATCATGTGTTGATATACCCTCGCAGCATTTTACGACTGACAGGTAAATGAAGGAGGGGAAGTCGTCCGCAAGAGCTCAAAGGGGGATAGATTGAGTAATAAATATTACGTGTTTTATTTTCTACTTATAGGAGTTATTGCTGTTTTTACAGGAGAAATTGTAACATTTTTGATGCTTGGGTTTATTCTACTGGCTTTACAAAATATAAATTCGACCTTAATCAAAATACATAGAACATTAAATGAAACAACCAATAAATAGGGGGACATATGATCCATTGATGCTTTGCCAAAATGAATTCAGGGTATGTATAAAAAAGCGGGTGTTAAGTGGGAACTACTTCTTCCGGGAGGGAGGTACTTATGAAAGACAACTCTTCTATAGAGACGAACCGGCAACAAAGAGAAGAAACTGAAGAAGAGACCAAACGTTTAGGGCTTGTGTCTTCTCCCGAGCTTCCAGAGGAAATTGCGAATTCAGTGTCTGAGGATTTGCCGGATCTTTTTTCGCGATATGTGGATGATCGAGTTTCCTGGGAGGTTGAAGTGGTAGCGGATCCTTTAACAGGAGTGGCAGGTGATTCGCTGAAAATCCTGGATGAAACAGAACGCTGCAAACAAGAGGAAGGATGGGAGTATGCTGTTTGTATTACAGATCTCCCTATTTTTCATAATAGGCGTCTCGTCGTAGCAGATGCGAGTGTAAAGCGTAATGTAGCAATGATTTCTCTTCCTTCTCTTGGAGCAACGCCAATGAAAAGAAGAGTCCGTGAAGCGATTATCCAGCTTGCCAATGAAATGTACCATGGCAGCTCTGAACAGGCTCGCAGTAGCCAAGAAAAGCAGACAAAAAAGAGAGACAGTGAGGATGACAGTCAGAATATACGGGGACAGGGTGCTAAACAACTGATGGGACAGCGTCTGGCCGAGCGGTTGTCACCGATTAAGAGAAAAACATATGACGAAGACTCAGAATTTGATGTACGCTTTCTCGTAGACTCAAAGATCAGCGGGAGCATCAGAATGACTTCAGGAATGGTTCTTGCAAACAGGCCCTGGACCATCTTTCCATCCTTTAAAAGAGTTGTGGCAGGAGCTTTTGCCACAGGAGCCTACGGCTGATCTTTCCTACCTTGTGGCTTCTTAGCGGTGCATACGGGACTCCTAGATTTATGATTCTTATGATTACTGCAATGAGTGCTATGGTTATTTGGATCATTGTTGCTCATCATCTCTGGGAAACGGTTAAAGAGGGAAGTTCTCGATATCTGGTAAGGTTATATAACGTTGCAACGGCACTTACTCTTATTGTAGGGGTTCTCTTTTATTACTCCGTCCTTTTTCTTCTCTTTTTAATAGCTGTATCGATATTTGTGCCGGCAGGATTGCTTGAATCTGAGCTAGGTCATGAGGTATCTTTTGCTGACTATGTTTCCTTGGCCTGGCTGACAACATCGATTGCTACAGTAGTAGGGGCAGTTGGAGCGGGCCTTGAAAGTGAAGAAACAGTGCTCAAAACCACTTATGGATACCGACAGAGAAGAAGAAAAGAATGGCAGAAACAACAAGAAAAAGAAAGCAAATAATAATGCCAGCAGTGAGTAGTAAACTGCTGGTATTTTTTATATATGATCACTTGTATTTTTAGATAAATTGAATGGTTTCATGACAGATGAAGGGTGAATGCAGTCATGACAAGAGAGTCTTTCTTTTTATTTTACATCATATAGAAACCATCTCACTCGTTAGTCGTATAACATATGAACAGGGGGTTACATAGAGTATGATTGCTTCGCTTATTATTATTGGAGTGTTTATTGTGCTTGGGATTATTCTGTTGAATGGCAAAGGTTCCTTCCTGATTGCTGGTTTTAATACGTTGCCCAAGGAAGAAAAGGAAAAATATGATACGACGGCTTTGTGCAAATTTATGGGGAAAATGATGATTGCGCTTTCATTTAGCATGTCTCTTTGGGTTTTCAGTGAAGCATTAAAGGTAAGATGGTTATTTATTATTGGTGTTGTTCTCTTTATCAGTCTCGTTTTCTTTACCCTTTTTTACGTTAATACAGGTGACAGGTTCAAGAAAGAGAACCATTGATTAAGTAAAAAAGATGCAAAGGAAAAGGTGAAAAGTAAAATGGAGGTATCTGACCGTTGGGCTCTGAAACAAAAATAAAGTCTGTTAATGTAAGGGAAGTAACAGTAAAAAGAAAATACATAGTAAGTCCACCAAGTACCAAACTCTAAGTAAATTTATCGCTGATATTATTAAGTGAAAAGGGAAAGAGGGGAAGAACTAGTGAACGTAAATGATATGAAAATCAAAATGTCTGTAGAGGGGAAGAATGGGATTTCTTTTTTGCTTTCTGGCTTAGGGGTATGGGCTGCCATAACCCTCATATTTGTACTGCCCCTGGATTTATATCACAAAAATATTTTGATGCTGTTGTCTACTGGATTGATGTTTCCCCTATCTATAGCTATCTCAAAAGGATTAAAAGCAGATTGGAAGTTTCTAAATAACCCGTTAGGTGATCTGGGAGTTTATTTCAATGTAGGACAATTTCTTTATTTTCCTATCATTTTCTGGGCTTTTGCACATAACCCTTCTATGATGGTTACCTTTTTTTGCAGTTATTACAGGTGCACACTTTTTCCCTTATGGCTGGTTATATGATTCCAAACCTTTCTATGTTCTATCACCAATCATGTCAATTACGCCAATAGTTATTGGATGGAATATAAATGAAGGAGCTTTATGGTATGTTCCTTTGACATTTGCCATTCTATTAGCTTTACTTATTTTCCTGCTTATTAAGGATTACAAGAAAAAAGAGTTGCTCCTTCAGGAAGAACCTTCCATTTAGATGGGTACTCCTGCAAAGCTATACTTTTGTTCAGAGATCCTTTATTATTATAATAGTGAAAATAGTCTGATTGTCGTCCATTTTATTAAAGTGGACGTTTTTTGAGAAGAAATCTCAAATTTAGGGTTATCATATTCCAGCTGTTCTTTAAAGTGAACCACCAAAATTAGGAGGATTTATCATTGCATTTAAAGGAAGTGCCAACGGAAGTACTGCTTGCTGCTTATCGTTCTGCTCAGCATTACGAATTAGATGAGGATTTTTTGAATATTTTAAAAAGCCATATTAGAGAAAGAGAAGCAGAGACAGTCATTGACATGGAAGAAGAGATGAGTTTGCGGTAACTACATAAATATTTACTGAGAAAAGTGTTTTTGTTCACTCAAAAACGCTTTTTTTGCTTTGTCATTTCCTGTAAGAAAACCATGGTATACACATGCAACTTGTTTATTTCAACAAATCAAAGGTTAGAGGGGAGGGAAATACTCCTCAATTGTGGTGCTGCTTGGAGGAGATACCTAAGCAGATATAGTAGGACTTCGAAGCGATAGAAAATCATCACGCTGGAGATATAGGAAAACATTTTTTATTTTCTCTCAATGTTGTTTATAATATTAGCTTTAGTGAAAAGTTACATAGAAAGGTTAAAAGCCACGTCTAATAAGTTGGAGTGAAATTAATTGAGTATGGAAAATAAGATTGCGGGTTACGTAGGCAGGATGATTAGAAACCATTTTGGAAAGGGACCTAAATCAGTCTATGTTACAATTTCTTATCCCTACATCACTATATATTTAGAAGACTTCCTTGGCCAAAATGGAAAATGTTTTACTCAGGAAAAACGATCAAATGACCGTTTTACACATTCGGGAAAAGTTGATGGCCGCACTCTTACCGGAAATTAAGACATTTGTCTATGGGATTACTGATCTTGAAGTCTACGACTTTTATTATGATTGGAATCTGGATAATAGAACAGGAATGTTCATGGGGACGTTGGCAAAAAACGAAGAAGCAGAAAGCATCAGTCAAGACTTTCAAAAAAAGAGTTACTGGAACAAGAAGTGATAGCTGTGAGTAATGAAGTACAGAAACCCCTGAGAGAATATATTCAGCGCAAGTCAACGACCTTTCATTTCTGGTGATAAGGGAAGGTATTCTACTCCCTATTGAAAAAGAAATGATCTTCTTAGGGTTTGGAGAGGATTTAAAGGTAGCAAAACGAAGATTGGAAAAAAGAAACCTTCACGAAGGACACCGCTTTGAAAAAATATTAAATAAAAAAATTAGTGATATATTTGTGGACTGGGAAACAGAACTGGATAAAAGCATAACTACATTCATTATTGATTCTAAACAATAACATGTCGCGAGGAGCAGCTAAACCAAAGAAAATCCTTCTTTGGTTTTTTTGCTCCAACCCCTTTATTAGAGTGCTATATACCTTTGAGCTGGTAAATGATTTTTAGCGTAGAGATGAGTATAAAATAATCCCGGGTTGTGTGCTGGCAAAACTTAATTTCTTGTCGAAATGACCCAACAGGTTGAAGTCTGACTACGATCAGAGCCGTAAAAAGGTGAGGACGGCTTATTTCCAGGTTCAAAAATGAATACAAGCCACTGAGTTAACAAAAATGACAAATTTCCAACTTGCACAAAAGAGAAGTGTAGCGTATAAAGAATAATAGATTAATGAAAATGTTTGAAATTTAGTTTAATCTAGATCTATTTTTTCTTAGTAAATTGTTGGAATTTTTAAACGTGTTCCTTGGATGTTGTCGAATAAATCAGTTACAACAGGGTTTGATTAATTATTGTTTACTGAAAATTAAACATATATTTATAAAACCAATTGAATTTATAGGAATAATAGAGATATAATAAGAAATAATCATTTCTTCTTTGTTTAGAAAAAGAGGATTATGTCGAACTCAGTCATTTTACATACAATGACACATAATAAGTTAATTCCTTTGTGAGGTGGGTTTTGTTGCAATTTCAGGTAATGAACAGTCCGTTTACTCAGGAGCAGGCAGAGCTCCTCAATCGTTTACTGCCATCATTAACAGAAGCTCAAAAGGTGTGGCTGAGCGGGTATTTAACAGCCACTAGTCAGTCAGCAGCGACAGCTGAAGCACCAGAGGCGCCGGCACCACTGGCTCCAGAGGCGTCCCAGGCTGTCAGTGAAGCACCGCCAATTTCTAAAGAAGTGACTATTCTTTACGGCTCTCAAACCGGGAATGCTCAAAGCTTGGCGGATAATGCCGGAAAAACACTTGAAGGTAAAGGTTTTGAAGTAACTGTCTCTTCCATGAGCGACTTTAAACCGAAGAATCTAAAGAAGGTTGAAAACCTTCTTATCATAGTAAGTACACACGGAGAAGGCGAGCCGCCGGATAATGCAATTTCCTTTCATGAGTTTCTTCATGGACGCCGTGCTCCGAAGCTTGACGACTTGAGATTTTCAGTACTGGCCCTTGGAGATACGTCATACGAATTTTTCTGTCAGACAGGAAAAGAGTTTGATCAGCGTCTTCAGGACCTTGGCGGCACACGTCTATATGACCGAGTGGATTGCGACCTTGACTTTGATGAACCGGCTGCTGAGTGGCTCGAAGGAGTCATTGCAGGTTTAAATCAAGGACAGGGCGGCAGCATTGAAGCTACTCCTTCCGCAACAGCTGCAGCACCGCAGGCTGTTGAAACGAATTACTCCAGGTCAAATCCGTTTCAGGCAGAAGTGCTGGAAAACATTAATTTAAATGGCCGCGGTTCTAATAAAGAAACAAGACATCTGGAATTGTCTCTTGAAGGCTCTGGGCTTGTTTACGAACCAGGAGACAGCTAGGGGTATATCCTGTCAATGATCCTGCTCTTGTTAGTGAGCTTTTAGAAGAACTGAAATGGAATCCTGACGAGACAGTGGAAGTAAAAGGGGAAAATCTAACGCTCAAAGAAGCCCTTACTAAGAACTTTGAAATTACAGTGTTGTCAAAGCCGCTTCTTGAAAAAGCAACTGGCTTTTCTGATAATGAGAACTTGAATGAGCTTTTAGCTCCTGGAAATGAAGACAAAGCAAAAGAATATATTAATGGCCGCGACTTATTAGACTTAGTCCGTGACTTTGGACCATGGAATGCATCTCCTCAAGAGTTTGTATCGATCTTACGGAAAATTCCAGCCCGTTTGTACTCTATTTCAAGCAGCTTGAACGCATACCCAGATGAAGTGCATCTGACAATTGGCGCTGTTCGTTATGAAGCCCACGGGCGTGAGAGAAACGGCGTATGCTCTATTTTATGCTCCGAGCGTCTCCAGCCGGGAGACACTGTTCCGGTTTACGTTCAGAATAACCAAAACTTCAAGCTGCCAGAGAACCCGGAAACGCCTATCATTATGGTGGGACCTGGGACAGGCATTGCGCCTTTCCGCTCCTTTATGCAGGAAAGAGAAGAAATCGGTGCGGAAGGAAAGTCCTGGGTATTCTTTGGAGAACAGCACTTTGTTACGGATTTCCTTTATCAGACTGAATGGCAAAATTGGCTGAGTGAGGGAGTATTAACAAAGATGGATGTAGCATTTTCACGGGATACCGATGAAAAAGTATACGTTCAACACCGGATGCTTGAAAACAGCAAAGAATTGTTCCAATGGCTTCAAGAAGGGGCAGTGTTCTATGTGTGCGGAGATGAGAAAAAGATGGCTCACGACGTCCATAGTACACTCATTGAAATCATTGAAAAAGAAGGCGGTATGAGCGTGAAAAAGCGGAAGAGTACCTGGCCGATATGCAGCAGCAAAAACGTTATCAACGAGATGTATATTGATTTGGGATTGAAGGGAGTAATATCAACATGGTGAACGATAGATTAAAAGCACCAGACGGACCGCCAAGTGATGTGGAACGTATTAAGGAAGAAAGCAACTATTTACGCGGAACATTAAAAGAGACAATGCTGGATCGCATAAGTGCAGGGATCTCAGATGATGATAATCGTTTAATGAAGTTTCATGGGAGCTATCTGCAAGATGACAGAGACTTAAGAAATGAGCGTCAGAAACAAAAGCTTGAACCTGCTTATCAATTTATGCTTCGGGTAAGAACTCCTGGGGGAGTTTCTACACCAAACCAGTGGCTGGTTATGGATGAGCTGGCTCAGAAATACGGGAACGGCACATTGAAGCTTACGACTCGCCAGGCGTTTCAAATGCACGGTATTTTAAAGTGGAACATGAAAAATACGATTCAGGCATCCATAATTCATTACTGGATACCATTGCAGCCTGTGGTGACGTAAATCGTAATGTGATGTGTAACCCAAACCCTTATCAATCTGAAATTCATTCAGAGGTCTTTGAATGGTCCAAAAAGCTGAGTGATGATTTACTGCCGCGAACGCGAGCGTATCATGAGTTGTGGCTGGACGAAGAAATGGTAGCCGGCACGCCAGACGTGGAAGAAGAAACAGAGCCAATGTATGGTCCTTTGTATTTGCCAAGGAAATTCAAAATTGGTGTAGCTGTACCTCCTTCTAACGATGTTGATATCTTTTCTCAAGATTTAGGCTATATTGCAATCGTAGAAGATGGAAAGCTCATTGGATTTAATGTAGCAATTGGCGGAGGCCTTGGGATGACTCATGGCGATACAGAAACTTATCCCCAGGTTGCTAAAGTGATTGGCTTTTGTACACCTGAGCAGATTTACGATGTAGCAGAAAAGATTATTACCATTCAGCGTGATTATGGTAATCGTTCCGTCCGTAAGAATGCACGCTTTAAATACACAGTTGACCGTCTTGGTCTTGATACCGTAGTTGAAGAGCTTGAAAATCGTCTTGGATGGAGCCTGGAAGAGGCAAAGCCTTATTCCTTTGACCATAACGGAGATCGTTACGGCTGGGTGAAAGGTATCAGAGGAAGATGGCACTTCACGTTGTATGTAGAAGGCGGGCGCATCGCTGATTATGAAGATTACAAGCTGATGACCGGTCTACGTGAAATTGCGAAAGTCCACAGAGGCGATTTCCGCCTTACGGCTAACCAGAATCTTGTCATTGCGGACGTCTCCAGCCAGAAAAAGAAAGAAATTAATGAGTTGATTGAGCAATATGGTTTAACAGAAGGAAAGCATTATACTGCACTCCGTCGAAGTTCAATGGCGTGTGTAGCCATGCCGACCTGTGGATTGGCTATGGCTGAGGCAGAGCGTTACTTACCTTCTATGATCGATAAAATTGATGAAATTGTGGATGAAAATGGTCTTCGCGATGAAGAGATCACCATCCGGATGACCGGCTGTCCAAACAGCTGCGGCCGTCCTACCCTTGCAGAAATAGGATTTATCGGTAAGGCACCAGGAAAGTACAATATGTACCTAGGTGCAGCCTTTGACGGCAGCCGCTTAAACAAAATGTACCGGGAAAATATCGGGGAAGAAGAAATTCTAAGTGAGTTGAGAGTACTTCTTTCAAGGTATGCTAAAGAACGCAGTGAAGGCGAGCATTTTGGTGATTTTGTGATTAGAGCAGGCGTTATTGAAGCAGTGACCGATGGCACGAACTTTCATGCTTAATTAGAATTAATCAAGGTCCTTATTCTCTATACAAAAGAGTATAAGGGACCTTTTTTGTAAAGGAAGATGGTATTTATTAATAGTACTTTTCCTCAATTATCGTCTTCCTTTCTCTGATAAGACCGTAAGCAAGCATACCAAAGCCTGTGATAACGAGCAGAAGTTCAATAATAAAAGCTTCCGGGCCATATGTAAGACGATGAAGATGAAATATCCAATGTATGACGATAATATCAAACGTCGCAAAAAAGCCTGAGGCAATGAGGACACCATGGAAAAAAGAAGGCGGAAAGAAACGCCAGGAGATAAAATAAAAAAGCAATGTGACTGCTCCGGCAAAAGCCAAAACCCCCAGCCTTTCTCCCGTCGTTTGGGCAGGAAACCCAAAAGCTTGAGCCTGATATTGATGAAACAGCAAGTCTACAAAAAAAACACCAAAGAAGTAACTGATGAAGCGAGTCAACATGGTACCTCCTTTCTCTTGTTACTATTTACCTGTGCTTACATTTAATTTTCACATCCCCCTTAAATCTTTTCTTTATCTTTTCCGGCAATCCTTCATGCATTTCGATCACTTACCTGAATATGGATTGATCCTCTGGCAGGAACATGAAATAATGTTTTGAACAAAAGAAGAAATACTATTTGATAACCTGATAACAGGCTTTGTCCGGCAGTGAAATACAACGATGATAAATGTCTACGCGTGGTATATACTGGACGACATTTACAATCTTCATGACACCAAAAAGGCTGCCCCGTTAATGGGACAGCCGCAGAAGACACTAATCTATTTTTACTAACTCTACAGGTCCGTGGTCATCACAGTGGTCGCCATGTACATGGTGCAGACGTCCATTGACAAGAAAGTCATAGTGATCGCCATGAGGAACAACCTCGTGACCGCAGTCATCATTGTGAGTACATCCGCAGTTCATGGGGGCACATTCGTCAGGGTTACTTTCTGTTACTGAAATTTTACATTCGTCCCAGTGGCCGTTGTGCTCGCGATGAAGGTGACCGTCATGAACATAATCAATATGGTCACCATGTTTAATTTTAGTGTGCCCGCAAGACAAGCTGTGCTCGTGGGAATGTTTTTCATGAACAGAGTGATCGTGCGCCATTCCTATTACCTCCTTTTTATTATTATTTCACCTTTTTAAACTCATTATCCGAAACAGACGAACATAAAACTTTAGATTGGGATAAGAGAAGATGGACAAGGCAAGGAATCAATGATACGATTTACTAAAATTATACATGCAATGGAAATAGGTGCAAGGCAAATACTGCCTGCTTAATAGGGAAGTCCGGTGAAACTCCGGCACGGACCCGCCACTGTAAGGGGGCCAATGTAATGATTGGCTTTCTCGAGTAATCTCACTGGGTAACACCGGGAAGGGACGAGAGGATAACCCCCAAGTCAGGAGACCTGCCTATTTCAACATCACTGTTGACCTACGGGAATTAGGGAGGTGGTTAGATGCTGCACCAAAGTGTGCCTTCACTTGAATATACCCTTAATAGGCGTGACAAGCCTTCCAGATATATTTGATGAGAAGTAAGCGTTTCTAACCCGATCCCCGGGGTAGAACCGCTTATTTTTTTGGTAAAGGAGTGGTTGCAGTTAATGAAAAAAGTACACAAGTAACACGCTTTGGTATGAAGAGGAAAGAAATCTTTACAAAAAGAGGAAGTGTCCTTATAATTCAAAATATAAATCGTAATAATTACTATTTATGATTACTGAGGAGGAGAAATAAAATGAAGTGGAGCAAAACATATCCGTTGTCTTTTTTATTGACCGGAACTCTTATTATGGCAGCATGTGGAGCAGAGGGCGATACTGAAACCGGAGCTGCTGAAGCGGAGGCTGATTCTTTGTCCCAGGATGAAGCAGTGGTCATTGAGAACAATGGGGAAGAACTTACATTTGAAGAAGCACCCCAGCGTGCAGTGACATTAAACCAGCACGTAACAGAAGTTATGCTCGCTCTAGGGCTTGAAGACCATATGGCAGGGACTGCATATTTAGATGACGGCATACATCCTGAATACCAGGATGCCTATGAGAGTGTACCTGTTTTGGCAGATCAATACCCTTCCCAGGAGCCTTTTTTAAATGTTGAACCTGATTTTGCTTACGCAGGATGGGAAAGTGCTTTTACAGAGGACAATATAGGAACCTTTACTCAGCTCCTTGAGTACGGGATCACCCCTTATCTTCATGAGTCTTCTTCAATGATTGGCCCGACGCTTGATGATGTATATCAGGATATTACTAATATAGGCCAGATATTTAGAGTGGAAGAAAGAGCTGAGGAATTAATCTCTGCTATGGATCAGCGGATTGCTGACGTTCAATCGCAAATAGACCCGGATACAGATGATCCTTTAAGGTATTTGTATATGATAGCGGGGAACAAGAGCCAATGACTGGCAGTCAATTTTTATGACAAACTTAATTGAAATGGCAGGCGGGACTAACATATTCTCTGATGCTTTGGACCAAAACTGGGGGAACGTAAGCTGGGAAGCGGTGATTGAGGAGGACCCTGAATGGATCGTTATTGTTGATTACGGGGAAACAACAGCAGAGCAGAAAAAAGAATTTTTGTTATCATATGATGCCTTGGAAAGTGTGACAGCAATACAAGAAGAGAATTTTGTAGTCGTTCCCTTATCTGCTGCTGCTGAAGGAGTCAGAGCTCCTGAAGCGTTTGAGTTGATGGCAGAAGGATTTTACCCGGATATAGCTAACGAAAATTAGGGGACTTTCTTATGAGCGGTATAGCAAAAACTTATGAGACCACCCCTTTACCAGGGAAAGATAAAATGGAGGAGAAACAGCTAAAAAGGAATAAAGTTACCTACATGCTTTGGCTCAGCGGTCTTCTAGGATTACTGTTGATATCGATAACTGCAGGGGTAATGCTGGGACCAGTTGCTATTTCCCCTGAAGCAGTATGGGGAATCATTGTTTCGAAGGTTCCGTTTGTGAATGCATGGATCACATCCGAGTGGACTCCTGCTCATGATCACATCGTTTGGGATATCCGCTTGCCCAGAGTGCTTTTGGGCGCTGTTGTAGGAGCAGGACTCTCAATTGTAGGTGTGGCTATCCAGGCCCTTGTTCGAAACTCCCTGGCCGACCCTTTTATTCTCGGTGTGTCTTCAGGTGCTTCTGTTGGAGCTACCTTGGTGATTCTGTTTGGAGCTTTCAGTGTATTTGGCCAATATGCTCTTTCACTTGCTGCGTTTTTAGGAGCATTAGTTTCCATTGTTCTGGTTTTTTTGTTAGCGCAAGTAAATAAACGAATTTCTACTGCGAGGCTCCTTCTAGCCGGCATAGCCATTTCTATGATATTGAGTGCAGTGACGAGCTTCATTGTTATTTCTGCGCCTAGAGAAGAAGGAATTCGAAGCGCTCTTTACTGGTTGATGGGCAGTTTAGCCGGAGGAACCTGGGGGAACCTGTGGATTCCTTTAGCTTCTCTTGTTATTGTGTTTCTTTTTCTTTGGTTTCAATCACGTTCATTAAATCTTCTCCTTATGGGAGAGGAGACGGCAGCTACGTTAGGGATGAATATTGATCAATTCCGAAAGATCCTTTTAGTTATTACTGCTCTTCTTACTGGGGTTTTGGTAGCTGTCAGTGGAGCCATTGGCTTTGTAGGGTTAATGATTCCCCATATTGTGAGGCTGCTTATCGGCTCAGACCATAAAAGGGTGCTGCCGGTCAGTGCTTTGCTTGGAGCTGTATTTCTAATATGGGCTGATATTGGAGCAAGGCTGATTGCTGCACCGGAGGAAATGCCTATAGGTATTCTAACCGCCTTATGCGGAGGACCGTTTTTTATTTGGCTCTTGCGAAGAAGTACATACTCGTTTGGGAGTGAATCATAATGCATGTAAAAGTAGAAGATCTTTCAAAAGATTTATCAGGTGAAAAAATACTGCAAAATATTAATTTACATGTAGATACAAATGAATTTGTCGGGATTGTGGGACCTAACGGCAGCGGGAAATCTACGATGTTAAAAAGCATTTATCGGCACCTTAAGCCTGACTTTGGCGTTGTGGAAGTAAACGGTGAAAATATATATAATTGGACGGCTAAAAAAACGGCGAAACATATGGCCGTTGTCAGCAGGAGTCAAGTGTTCCGTTTGATTTTTCGGTAAAAGAAATGGTACTTATGGGCAGATCCCCTCACAAACGTTTTCTGGACAGAGATAACATAGAGGATGAAAAAATTGCAGAAAAAGCATTATCAGAAGTGGGGATGCTTTCGTTTTCCAGAAGAAGCTTCGCCTCGTTATCAGGTGGGGAAAAACAAAGGGTTATAATAGCCAGAGCGTTAACACAAGAGGCTGATGTCCTTGTTTTGGATGAGCCGACGAATCATCTCGATATCCAGCACCAGCTGCAAATATTAGATCTGGTTAAGCGTTTAAAGCAGACGGTAATAGGAGCTTTACATGACTTAAACCTGGCTGCAGCATACTGCGATAAGATCTACGTGCTTAACCATGGGGAGATCTATGCATCAGGAACCCCACAGGATGTATTAACCACTGAGCTAATGAGAGAAATTTTCGGCGTTGAAACTGTAGTAATGGAGCACCCCATAACCAAGAAACTTGCTATTACTTATTTATCTGAAGGGATGCATTCTTAACAAAGGGGGCAATTTATTTATGGCGACTTGGAATTTATCAGAAACTTCCCACCACATTCTGATTTGTAACGGGGGAAGCTGTATGAAGCAGGGTGGAGAAGAAGTTACTTTAGCAATCAGGGAAGCAATTAAGGACCTTGGAATAGACGACATGGTTCATACGACAAGAACACGGTGTAATGGAAGATGTGAGGACGCTTGTGTGGTCATTGTTTACCCAGAAGGTATATGGTATCAAGGTATTAGTAGACAAACAGGAAAAGAAATTATAACAAAGCATATACAGGAAAAAACGATTTTGGAAGACTCATTAGCTTATCAATATAGTGATGGTGGTTTCTTGCGGCAGCAAGAAGCACCAGTAGGGATATACAAAAGAGATATAAGATGAAAAGGCTACCTGTAAATATACAGGTGAACCGTTTTCTTCTGTCCGTATTGTGGCTAGAGAAGCAGATTTTATGAGAGCTTATAAAGGATTTGCATCTTGGGAAGACGGACAGGAGTTTGTTTAAAATAATAACGGCTCAAAGTCGTTTTTTTCACTTTTATAGAAAAGGAATAAGTAACGGGGAACGCCACTCATAATAAACTTGTAAGAAGCCTTTCTTTATATCGTGAAGTTGGGTCTCTTAACAATATGGTCCTCCCTTTTGGTAAAAGGGAGGCTTTTTTTGAAAGCATATTTAGTTACGTTAGGAGCTCTGATGCTCTGCTTTACCTGTTTTTTCAGGAGCAAAAGAGCCGGTTGCAAAGGTCAGGAGAAATCCCCCAAAAAGCAGTGTGCCTAATACAAGGATGGATGGCAGGTATCCAGCGGTCTTCAAGAGATATGCTGAAAGGATGGGCCCCAGGCTTGCCCCAAGGAAAAGGACGAAGGCATTAAAAGATATCGCGCTGCCTTTTGCCGGGCCAGCAAGTTGGCTAATCAGAGAAATCACCACAGGGGTGACAATGGCAATGCCGGCTGTAAACGCCACGCTCGTTATAATAATCAGCGGAAGAGACGGACTGACACTCAAAGCCAGCAGTCCAGCGGAAGCAAGTCCTAAACCAGCTCTAAGAACAGTAAGAACCCCAATATTCTGGGCGATTCGCCCGGCAAATGGAGCAAGAAGCATGTCCAGGATTCCAGCTGCCCGTATGGATAAAATCTGCTGATCAGATAAACTGAATTCTGACCTTAAGTAGGTTCCCAGCACAGAGTACATACCGATAAGAGAAAGGAGGAGCATGAAAGTAATAGAAAAAGCGCTTATGAACTGTTTATGTTTTATAAATGTAAACATATACTTATATGTTGCTAGTATACTTTCTTCTTTTCTTTCAGTAATGTCTTTAGGCAGGAGTGTGATAACGAGTATAGTGCTTATGAAATAAATTCCACCAAGAATGAAAAAAATTGAGTGCCAGCCGTAATATTCATTTATCACTCCGCTTACTACCTGACCGATGATTCCGGCCATTAGAAGCCCGGAGCTTATATATCCTACAGTAGTCAGCCTCTTTTGCGGCGGGAACATTTCACCAGCGTAAACTAAAGAAATTGGAGCAAAAGCTGCAGCTGCTAGTCCTTGAATGCCCCTTAATAAGACCAACACATAAAAGCTCTCTATAAAGCCTAAGGTAATAGTGACTGCTGTTAATATACTAATGCTTGAGACCAAAAAAACCTTTCTGCCGTAGCGATCGGACAAAGGGCCGTAAAGAAGGCATCCAATGGCATAGCAAAGAGAAAAAGAACTGCCGATCCAGGCTGCCTGAGTCAAGCTTACACCAAAGGTATGAGACAGGTCATGTTCTAAAGGGATCGTTAGATACATGCTCGATAAGATAACCAGGCCGCACCAGAACAATATAAAAGTGGAAATGAATTGTTTGGAAGATTCATTGATATAGGACAAGGACATAAGTTGACTCCTTTCACAGTTTACCAGTCTTTTAGGCCAGCAAGTCGGGATAAGAAAACATGAGTATTATTAGTATGGCAGGAAAGAAGGAAAAAGTGGAAGGGAAAGTCTGTGAATGCGATAGGGTCAACAATGTTCTCCAATAAAAAAAGCATTCCGAAGAATGCTTTTTCACTAATTTACGATAAACGTTCAATTTCAATTTCAGTACCGTCTGCAAAAGTGATTTCAAGGCCGAAGTCATTAATCTCTTCTGGAACAAGTCCAAAAATAGCTAACACCTCATCAGCAATTTGAGCCTCGCTCATTTGACTGGAAACATTCAATTGCGCCAGCATTTCCTCCATATGCTGTACAGCCCAGTCACCGCCTTGATCAGCTTCTTCTCCATGTTCGTGCTCCACTTTTGCATCTACATCATTGGTGGTTCGTTTATATTCCCATTCTACTTCATCGTCGTATATCGTTCTAACCTCAAGGTCAAATTCCCGAATGTTATCAACGTTCGTTTGAAAAGCTTGACCACCGAAGTTGTCTTGTGCATTCATGCCGGTCTGATTTCCAGCCTGGTTTCCGGCTTGGTTTCCTCCTTGACCTGCTGCATCGCCTCCATTACATCCTGTACTCATAAAAGTTAACATTACAGCTAGAAAGAAAACGGCACCACGGGTGAATTTCTTCAATGTCATCGCTCCTTTGGCATATTTATACTTTTAGAGTGTCTAGAAATTAATAAATTATGCTCACAAAAGGAGGATGAGGAAAATATAGCTGGGGTGCCAGGCACTGAAAAGAGGAGGAGAGCCTAAATCAATGGAAACCCTTGTTATATAGGGGAAGTATCATTACAAATGTTACAAACCTAGATGGGGTGCCAGGCACCCCCCTATTCGTTTCGTCCTGCTTCGATCAGTAAAAAGGTAGCGGTTATGATGTGCATAATCATTCCCACAAACGGAATCCATGCTATGCAGGAGGTGACAATCCCCAAAATATGTCCTGTTTTCTTTCTGCCTTCATTCGTTGTGATCACTAACGCTACGATATGTAATGCAAGCATAATTAATAATGGTACCCAATAGAATCCTAAAACGATCGTTGCCCCGAGAATGGGAAAGCCAAGCAATGCTTCTAATCCTCCTGCTACCCACTTTAATACTCTACCTGCCATTCCAACACCTCCTTTTCTGCTTTTTCCATTATACTCACAGCACTTATTGTATTTAAACAAAATGAGTTTGGCCTTTTATCAGATTTATGAACAGGTAAGGAGCAATATGTTTTTAAGTAGCTTCCAATACAGCAAGAGGGCATCAATTTTTTAACAACTTGTTATGAGCAGAAGACAACACAAGTGATGATCAGTCCTATATGATAAAAAGGAAGGGACGTCAAAGTAAGAATAATACTTATTGATTGGTGTTGAACAAAGTGGGCTTAGAATTATTATTTGTCTTTGTTATCGTTGTGATTGGGGGATTTATTCAGGGGGCCAGCGGTTTTGGCTTTGGATTAGTTGCTATGGGATTCTTGCCGCTTTTTCTTACGTTAAAAGAAAGCACGCTGATTGTTATTGCGTTACTATTTGTGGCTTCGTTGAGCATTGTTCGAAAAATGTATCAGTACATAGAACTGAAGGGTCTTCTACTTATTATCCTTCCTGCGATGGCAGGAAGGGTGTTCTCTTTTTTTATTTTGACAGCTTACGGAGATATGGATGTGTTGAAACAGGTGCTTGGTTTCTTTTTGATTGGAATGGTTATTTACTTACTTCTTAAAAAGAAAGCCTCTCCTTCTGCAGAAATGAAGCTAGTGACACCGTTGGTACTTGGATTTTTAGGTGGGTTTATTGGCGGGATTTTTGCAGTAGGAGGCCCATTTTTTGTATTTTACTTTTTTGATGCTTTACCAGGACAAGTATAAATACAATGCCAATCTGCAAGTCACTGTAGTCATAACAAGTTTATTTACCCTGCTCCTCCACGGCCTGAATGGTGATTTTGATGTTTCGCTGTTTGGGTATATTTTGGCAGGAATTCTGGGAGTGTTTTTAGGAACAGCACTAGGATTAAAGTGGTTTGAAAACCTTCCTGCTGCTTTTATCAAAAACCTTGCATGATAATGGTTTTGCTGGCAGCCATTAATTTAATCCTGTTTAGTTAAGAACACTTTAATAGGGTACAGTATATGTGCCAAAAAAGGACAGAAACTGTACCTATTATCCATTAACTATTTGTCCGAAAAGGGGAGATTTTTTAATTAACATTCAAACATTCATTTGAATATAATCATGTAATATAATATTATTGTAACAATCAAATTAATATTTGAATGATAGGTGGGAGACATATGACACCAAAGGATCAATGTGAAATATTTTGTTATGACGAGGAAAAAGTCAACAGATTAAAAGAAACAATTATAGCTGAAGATATGCAACATATGGCTCGAATGTTTAAGGCGCTTGCTGATGACACAAGAATGAAGATTGCTTATTCCCTGAGTCAGGAAGACGAATTATGTGTTTGTGATGTGGCCCATATCATTGGAGCTACCACCGCCACGGCTTCTCATCACCTCAGGCTCTTACGTAATATGGGGCTGGCAAAATACCGAAAAGAAGGCAAATTAGTATTTTACTCCTTGGATGACGATCATATTAAACAATTGATCCTCATCGCCTATGAACATAAGCAAGAAGAAAAAGGTGAGTGATATGGCTGAAAAAAAGACTTACAATGTTCAAGGATTTACCTGAACTGACTGTGCTGCTCAGTTTGAGCAGAATGTAAAGAAGCTGCCAAGCGTAAAGGACGCCAAAATAAATTTTGGAGCTTCAAAAATTACAGTGTACGGTAACCCTTCTATAGAAGAAGTAGAAAAAGCAGGGGCTTTTGAAAACTTGAGGGTAGTGCATGAAAATGAACAACTGACCCGTATTCCCTTATGGAAAAACCAGGGGGCAGTAAAAACGATTATCTCAGGGATATTACTCATTCTAGGATTGATATTGTACCTCGTGATGGATGATGAAACTCTTCTGCCAGTCATAGCTTTTGCTTCTTCCATTCTTATTGGGGGATACAGCTTGTTCATCCAGGGTTTTAAAAACCTTGTCCGACTTCGCTTTGACATGAAAACGTTAATGACAGTAGCTATCCTTGGTGCTGCAGCAATTGGGGAATGGGCAGAAGGAGCAGCCGTAGTATTTTTCTTTGCGATCAGTGAATGGCTGGAGATGTATTCAATGGATAAAGCCCGTCAGTCTATTCGGTCACTAATGGGTATTGCCCCCAATACTGCCACCATTCTACGAAACGGACAGGAGATTGAAATTCCTGTGGGAGAAATAGTGATTGGGGATATAATGATCGTGAAGCCAGGGCAGAAAATTGCTATGGACGGTATTGTGGTAAATGGATATTCCTCTGTCAACCAGGCGGCTATTACAGGTGAATCGATACCCGTTACAAAAGAGATTGATAGTGAAGTCTTTGCCGGAACATTAAATGAAGAAGGGCTTCTGGAAATCAAAGTCACCAAGAGAAGCGAAGATACAACGATCGCAAGAATTATTCACATGGTAGAAGAAGCTCAATCAGAACGTGCGCCTTCACAGGCTTTTGTTGATCGATTTGCCAAATATTACACACCAGCTGTGATGGCAGTGGCTCTAGTGATGGTTACGGTTCCTCCGCTGCTGTTTGGCGGGAACTGGAGCGAGTGGGTCTACCGAGGGCTGGCACTGCTTGTTGTCGCATGTCCATGTGCTTTAGTTATCTCTACCCCTGTTTCTATTGTGACGGCTATTGGAAATGCAGCCAGAAACGGTGTGTTGATTAAAGGCGGAGTCTACTTGGAGGAAGCAGGTGCGTTATCTGCTATAGCTTTTGATAAAACAGGCACATTAACAAAGGGAATACCAGAGGTAACAGACATTATTCCTTTACAAAAAGAAAATACGACAGATTGGTTTACAATTACCGCAGCCATTGAAAAAGGGTCTAAACACCCGTTAGCTGCTGCCATTGTTAGAAAGGCAGAGGAAAATGAGAGAGAACATTCTCCGTATGAATTGGCTGACTTTACATCTGTGACAGGTAGAGGCATTCAAGCATCAGTAAACGGTCAAATATTTTACGTAGGAAGCCCGGAGTTTATAATGGAGCAGGTTTCACCGTTATCTGAGACTGCAATGAAAAAGGTTAAACAGCTGCAGGAAGCAGGAAAAACAGTTATCGTTACTGCTGATAAATCCACTGTCCTTGGACTGATAGCTGTCCGCGATGAAGTTCGTGAAGGGAGCCGTGAGATTATAAGGTCACTGCATCGCCTGGGAGTAAAGAACACAATCATGCTGACAGGTGATAATTCTTTAACTGCGAATTCAATTGGAGGGCAACTAGGTATCACAAAAGTTCAAGCAGAATTACTTCCACAAGGAAAGCTAGAAGTTGTAAAACAGCTGAAGGAAGAACAGCAGAAGGTAGCCATGATAGGAGATGGAGTAAATGATGCCCCTGCTTTAGCTGCTTCCACAGTGGGAATCGCCATGGGAGGGGCAGGCACTGATACTGCTCTTGAAACAGCAGATATTGTATTAATGGCTGATGATATCAGCAAATTGCCGTTCACTATTCAACTCAGCAGAAAAACTATACAAATTATAAAGCAGAATATTGCATTTTCTATTGGTATAAAGCTTATTGCCATGGCATTCATTATTGCTGGCTGGCTGCCTCTGTGGCTGGCGATTTTAGCAGACGTAGGTGCCACTCTTCTTGTGACATTAAATGGTATGAGGCTGACCAGAATAAAAGTTAACAAGTAATTTTCCTCCTAGTAGAACGGTAACTAGGAGGTTTTTGTCATGATGCAGAGGGAATCTCTAATTATAAAATGATTCATGGAAAAGAAGTAAGAGGATAAGTTTATTATAATAACGAAATAAGGAACGATGGAGAATAGATTTTTATCCTTGCTTCACTTTTTGATGATGGCTACTTCATGAAGAGTATCAAGAGTTTTGATTATTGCTTGGTTCAATTTGAAAAGGGAATAAGTTTACAACTGAAAAGTTGGAAGGTTTAAGGCAGCTGCATGTCGCACATCACATGCATGCGCTACAAGGAGGCATTTAATTCCTTGCTTGAAGCAAGAGAGGAGTGGTAAGAGAAAGGTGATTTCGCCGACTGTGATTCTTTCTAATATCGTCGTCAATCGTATTGAAAGGAAATACCTTGCTCACTTGCCGTGACTTTGCGGACAAACGGTGAATACCTGTATAAGAGGGCCGTAATCCTTAGAAAGAAATTATTTTATATATCGTATTCAGAAAAAACAAATAAATAGGTCTGACATCAAGTATAATGGACAGGAAAAGAAATAAGAAACAAAGGAAATCCTCTTTTTCCCACCCTACGTAAAAAGGAGAGAAGACGATGAGAGAAAAGTGGACAAAAGCTGCTTGTCAAGCCATTGAAGAAGCTCTTTCCCACCCACCGTTTTTTCAAGACTCCTTGCGATGCGGAGTGGTCAGTTGTCGTCTGTCAGAAGGGTACAGGCAGACCTACGTGGATGTCTTTATTAAAGAGCGCCACATGATCCGCGTGGTTCTTTGCGAACGAGAAAAAAAGGTTACCCATGTCATGCGGGCAAGCACGATGGAAAAAGTGCCCGAATCCCTTTGCCGAGTGATCAAAACCCGCTTACCAAATCTTGTTTGGGGATCGTCCAACCCTTCAAAAGAAGCCAGTTAACAGGAGGGATATTATGAAAAAGAGAGAGAGAAAGCGTAGTCTAATGTATCCACTCTTTGAGCAAAGGAGTAAAGAAATAGATAATGACCCGAAATACCTGAAATGGCAAAAAAAAATGAGGAAACTAGAAAAGAAACTGAAGAAGAGACCATGGTGGTAAGGTCCTGAATCGAATGATCAGGATCATTTTTTTGTGCTTCCTGAGGCACCACGGAAAAGTCGAACGAGGGGGCCTCTCTACCTTGTATTATTCAGCTCTTAAAGGGCTCTGCTAGAATGTTTTTTGTCATGCCTGTCTTTGACAAATCATAAAGATAAAAGAAGACGCATGATTAAGGGGGCGCCTAAGAATGACCGATGAATTTAAGGATTTAAATCGGGCGATTGAGGAAATTACGGAGATCGCAGAAGGATTCGGGCTTGATTTCTACCCAATGAGATATGAAATTTGTCCAGCGGATATCATTTATACATTTGGAGCATACGGTATGCCGACGAGGTACAACCACTGGAGCTTTGGGAAGCAATTTCATAAAATGAAGCTTCAGTATGATTTGGGACTAAGCAAGATTTATGAGTTAGTCATTAACTCAAATCCATGCTACGCTTTCTTGCTAGGAAGCAACAGCCTGATCCAAAACAAGCTGATTGTCGCTCACGTGCTGGCACATTGTGATTTCTTTAAAAATAATGCCAGGTTTGCAAACACCCGCCGTGACATGGTGGAGAGTATGAGTGCCACTGCAGAACGAATCTCTAACTATGAAATGATTCACGGTAAGGAAGAAGTGGAAACATTCTTGGATGCAGTCTTGGCGATCCAAGAGCATATTGACCCAAGCTTGGTTCGACCAAAGTTGTCCTGGTCCCTTGACGATGTGTATGAGATAGATGAAGATGAGCCAAAGGAAAGAAATACTCCATACGATGATTTATGGAAAATGGATGTGAAAAAGAAAGAAGAACCGCAACGCAAACGTAAAAAAGCTTTCCCTCCACAGCCGGAAAAGGATATTCTTCTTTTTATTGAAGAATACAGCCGAGAACTAGAACCATGGCAGCGTGACATCTTAACCATGATGCGGGAAGAGATGCTTTATTTCTGGCCGCAGCTTGAAACAAAAATCATGAACGAAGGCTGGGCTTCGTACTGGCATGCAGGATACTCAGAGAGATGGACTTAACATCCGATGAAAGTGTGGAATTTGCAAAGCTTAATGCTGGAGTGGTTCAGCCATCTAAAACCTCAATCAATCCCTACTACTTGGGGCTGAAGATTTTTGAAGACATCGAGGAGCGTTATAATAACCCAACCGAAGAATGATGCAGCGAGGAGTGGAAAAGGGAAGCGGACGAGAAAAAATGTATGAGGTAAGAGAAGTAGAGTCTGATATTTCCTTTATCCGCAACTACTTAACAAAAGAGCTGGTAACGAGAGAGGATATGTACTTGTTCCAGAAAAAAGGAAAAGAGTATAAGATCATCGATAAAGAATGGAAGGAAGTGCGTGACCAGCTCATCTCATCTAGAGTAAACGGCGGCTTCCCTTATCTGACAGTAACTGATGGAGATTACCTCAAAGCTGGGGAGTTATTTATCACCCATCACTTTGAAGACACAGAGCTTGATGTGAAATATTTGGAAAAAGTACTTCCTTACCTATATCAACTTTGGGGACGTCCAGTGCATATTGAGACAGTTGTTAATGAGAAAGATACCGTTTTTACGTATGATGGAAGAAGAGTGCACAGAAGGTATTTATAACTCATGTTAACCGAGCTCAGGTCAATGACCGTACCGATGATTCGGCTGTTCAGACGGTGAAAATCAACGGAAAAGGTGGTATGGCAAGGCTTTTCTCCACCCACCCTGATCTTGATGAAAGAATTGCGCGTCTTGAAGAGAGATAATAGTAAATGTAAAAAGCTGGTCTATCTACTTTGTAGATAAGACCAGCTTTTTTTGAGGCAGGTATTGTTTTTTCTGTTATCTCATGTGCCAGAGCCAATTAATTAAGGAGTATACGGGTAATGAGAGCCGTGAAGAACAATTTTCAGGTCGCCATCATTATTTCTTGTATGAGCGAAATTGTATTCTACTTCAACAGGTTCTCCTCCATCAGCTGGTGTAAAATAATACACACCCATACTTAGAGCTGTATTTCCTTCAATTATAACTCCTTCATTTTCCCACTGTACATCTGTCCAAGGTGCAATGGCAAAACCATCATCCTCTGGATACGCTTCATTTCCTCCTATGAAATAAGACAACGCTCCTTCAAAGGTGTCGCGGAAACGTTCCTCACTAGCTAAAGTTGGTTTGAAAAGGACATCGCCGGTATCATAACCATAGAAACGTTCGATATGCTCAGAAGCAGCGGCTTCATAGTCTTCACCCTCGCTGTATACTTCTCCGATATGAACAATTCCTTCTCCCCAGCTTTCCTGAAATTCCAAAACTTCCTCCTCAGTGATCTCCTGTACTACTTCTTCCTCCGCTGATTCACCCTCTACTGGTTCAGTAGAAGAATCTGTTGAACATGCAGCTAACATTGCAGTGAAAGATACTGCTCCCACTACGCTTCCAATTCTTTTTAATTTGATAATAATAATAACTCCTCTTCTACATTATGTATCTATTTTTTCCTACAAATGGGATTATAATTCCTTTATAGTGAATTGTCAATATAATCCTCAGTGCATATAGATACAGGAGAAAGTGGTAAGGATACCGTCTTTACGGATGGTTGGAAAAGAGTGCTCCAGAATATTTATGCACAAAAAACCCACGAGAGAGGAAGGGCTTTCCTTATAGATAACTAGATGAAGGTTTGACTTTACTAAAATAACCTATTTACAGACATTATTCCTTTCGAGGTTTTTTTAAGTATTTCTATTTCTAGAAGTGAATAGTAACAGCTGAGTAATGATAGCCAAAATAGGAAGTTCCAATAACGGTCCTATTACTAATGTTAAAGCGATTAAGGTTGATCTGGAAAGGCGGTCATAGCAATTGCTAAAGCAATTGGCGAATTTCTTGCTAGAGTAGTTAAGCTTAAACTTGCTCTGTCGGAGTTTGAAAACCTCATTACCTTTCCAATTCTTTGACCGACAAAGAAATTTACTATGAAAAATAATAGAATAGGAATAATAATTTTCCACATTACATCTAAATTATCAAGAAGTAATTGGCCTTGTGAAGCAAACATAGCAACGATTGCAAGGCTTAGAAAAATGATAGGTAACACGCTGAGAGTGGATATAAGGTTATCCCTTACCTGTTGCCTTTTTCTCAAGAACATCTTTGTTAGAAGAGACAAAATTAGTGGCATGAATAAAACAACCAAGATGCTTTCAATGAGAAAAGAAAGTTCTATAACCCCTGTTGTTCCTCCAAATATAAGAAGATAAACAGGAAGCAAAATGACTTGGAGAATTAAGTTTAGAGGTAAGATGGCCGTTGATAACGCAACATTTCCTTTTGCCACCCCTGTAAAGATCAAGTACCAGTCAGTGCATGGTGTAACCATAAGCATAATAAATCCAAGAAATAATGCTGGGTTATCACCTAAAAATACCATTGCCAGAAGCCATGCCAGGATGGGGGTCCAGACAAAGTTTATAATCACTGAAGTATATGTAAACCTAATGTCTTTAAAAGCTTTTTTAATTCTTCCATAGGAATTTGTAAAAAAGTAATATAAAGCATGGCTACTAGTAAAGGAACAATAAAGCTTTCCGCATTAGCTCTTATTAACTCTGTTTGTCCTATACCTATTCCAATCAATACTGCTAAGAAAATAATAAAAGTATATAGTTTTTCTAATAAGTTCATTGGGTATCACAGCCTGCTAAAGAATAATTTTTGAATGACGTAATTTTATCATAGTTTAACTGTTCAGTAAGTTTTCCTTATTTGTATCAGCTTTGGGGGGAGGCCAGGCATTAAAACGGTGGTAATGGTTACGCAGTGCAATTTAAGAAAGTCAGCCTGTAAACGTAGGCTTTCAAACGGTTAGATGGTACATAAAGAGGGAATATACTGTTAAAAATTCAGAGTATGTAACTTACTATTCAGAGGGTGCATTGTTATGTTGACAAGTAACTTTATTAGTGACTATATGGTACTATTCATTGGGTTGATTTTGGCTTTGGGTGTAATTGTCACTAAGTTTTCAAGCCGGTTAGGAATCCCATCCCTCATCTTTTTTATTGGCTTAGGGATGGCTTCTGGTACAGATGGAATTGGTTTCATTGATTTAACTGACGTAGAGTATGTTCAAGTCATAGGGATTGTGGCCCTTGTAATTATTCTATTTGAGGGAGGCATTCATACCAATTGGTCTACTGTACGACCCGTGATTGGTACCGCCATTTCCTTGGCCACCGTAACTGTGCTTCTTACATCAGTGATTCTTGCTTTTTTTGCTTATTGGATTCTAGATCTGACTTTGTTTGAAGCTTTCTTGCTGGGAGCCTTGGTTGGTTCCACGGATGCTGCCGCCGTATTTGCCACATTAAAAGGAAAAAACATAAAAGCCCGGTTAGGTGCAGCCATGGAAGGGGAATCAGGTGCCAACGACCCTATGGCTGTGTTTTTAACCTTGGCAGCGATTGAACTCATTACCATAGAAAACAATGATTACTTGTTTATGATAGGAGCATTTTTCTGGCAAATGCTCTTTGGGGTTGTTTTAGGCCTGGTTTTGGGAAAAGGGGCATCTCTTCTCATTAACCGTATTAATATTGATATAAGTGGTATGTATCCCATTTTTGCCATTTCATTTGCCTTTATTACTTATAGTGCAGCAGAATTTTCCCAGGCCAGTGGGTTACTTGCTGTATATGTATCGGCATTAGTAATTGGAAACTCTGAACTCGCGTATCGGTACACCATTTCACGTTTTCAGGAAGGTCTGGCTTGGATGGCTCAAATTGTTATGTTTGTGATCTTAGGCCTCTTGGCTTCTCCACAGGATATTTTCTCCTGGTATGTCATTTGGACCGGCCTTCTTCTATCCATTTGTTTAATGTTTGTTGCCCGGCCTGTTGCAGTATTTATATCTACCATAGG
>NZ_BAXQ01000015.1:0-92271 GCF_001310615.1 Thalassobacillus sp. C254
TCTTCTGCAGGCTCTTCAACTGGAGCTTCTTCTTCTGCAGGCTCTTCAGCTGGAGCTTCTTCTTCAGCCGGAACTTCCTCTTCTGCAGGCTCTTCAGCCGGAGATTCTTCAACAGGCTCCTCAGCTACTTCTACAGTTGTTTCTTCAACTGATGCAGTGCCTACGGTCTCAGCATCGCTTCCGTTAACTGCTTCATGGAGTGCTGAGAATGTTTCTGGGCCTGCTAAGCCATCTACAGTAATACCTTGAGATTTTTGGAAATCTACTACTGCCTGATGAGTAATAGGACCAAAGATTCCATCTATTTTATATTCATAAAATCCAAGAGTGTTTAAATCTTCTTGCAGAGAGCTTACTGTTGCTCCTTCGTCCCCTTGTTCAAGAATGGAAAGGGAGCTGATAGTTTGAACGCCTGCTAAGCCATCTACAATCAGACCATTTTTTTCCTGATATGTTGTTACTGCTTGTGTAGTTTTAGCATCATATGTTCCAGTTATGTGCTTATCTTTTAAAAGGTTATTTTCGTTTAACATTGACTGGAGCTCTTCTACATGAACGTGATCCTTGCCTTCATAAAGAAGCTTCGATCCAAGTTCTGCTCCTGCTGCATCGTCATTTGGTAATCCTAAAAATACTGCTGCTGCTAAAGCCGGCGCACCGATCCATTTCATTTGCGGCTTTAACTTGTTTAATGTTGATTCTTTTACCTTCATGTGTGAAAACCTCCAATAGAGAAGTCATGATTTGTTCGACGCTTTGAATCGTATCAAGACTTTCCAGGAGAGACAATAGATTTCTAAGCTATTTAAATGAATTGAAATGTTTATGTAACATTGGCAATGCTGTGTTAATACAAATTGGAAAAAATATCAGGGATAATGAGAAAATAATCGAAAATCTCAAAAAGTATGGGACGAGGTTTTTCCAAAAAAATGGGGAAAAGAAATGAAGAAATATAGGAGAACATGTAAAACAAAATGTCGAATTTACGAGTATGTATTCAGTGTAATAGATATAAGAAGATAGTGAAAGAGCAAATTATAAAAAAATAATAATTAATACTATTCTCCTTTTAGAAGCAAGTTAAACTATGAATTTTTTATAAGCACAAAAAAAGCAAATCAATTAAAAATTACCAGACAGTGGAGTAGAAGAAAGATGGAAAAACTTCTTTTGTAGTTGGTAAGTCTCCTGTTTTTTAGGTGAGAAGGCTGGGCAATTGAAACGATAGATTAATAAGCGTAAAGTAAATGGGTATAAAAAGAAGCAATCTACTAAACATTTAGCAATAAAAAGGAGCAGCATCACGATGAAACGAATAAGTAGGCAATTATATATTTTTATTCTTTAGTTCTGCTTTTATATATCAGCAATGTATTTATTGAAAATCGGGCATTAGAGTACATTATAGGTACCCTTGCGATTCCCATGCTTTTCATATCGTTCCATGGAGCTGCAAATCTATTTCGTATCTTAGGTTTGCTATTTATTAGTGCAGGGGTCGGGATGTTTATTTATGCGGGGCTTCCTGTCGTGGAACTTCCATTTTATATGACTTCTACAATGCCGCTTCTTGCTTTTTTGACCATTCTTCCTTGGATGAATGGGGTAGTTCGTGCCGGTCGTTTTGATCGCCGCATTAATCAATTGATGAAAGCTAATGTTTCAGATTTGGGAAAGCTTTATACACGAAGCTCTTTTACATCCTATATTCTAGTAGCCTTTATCAATTTGTCAGCCCTTCCCCTCGCACAAGGAGTGTTGTTAAAAAATCTGTCTAATATGAAAAAGCAGCTGCGGGACTCATTTGTCAGCAGGACAACCCTAAGGCTTTTGCTGTTGCGTTAGCCTGGAGCCCTATGGAAATTATGGTTGCTATTACTGTAGACGCTACCGGTGTTAGTTACTTAACTTACTTACCTTGGCTGCTATTATGTTCTCTTATTGTACTCTTCATTGACTTATTATGGGGGTATATGGCTTTTCGAAAACACGGATATCAGCCTGCGATTGAAAGTGAACAACTCTTTCATCCTAAACAGGTGGCTGTTCAAATCATGAAACTGTTCTTTGCACTATCTATCTTTTTGGCTCTAGTAGTGTCAATCGGAAATGTAACGGGGCTTGATTTCATATTAACCGTGACCCTTGTTATTCTTCCCTTTGCCATCGTCTGGTCGTTTCTAATGAAACGGTGGAAGACCTTTAAGGTTATTGGCTGGGTAACATGGAAAGAACGGACAAACGGAATGCAGAATTTCGTAGTATTATTTTTATCCTTAGCTTTTTTTCAAGCAGCTTAAATGAAACACCTTTCCTTGATCTGATTCAGCAGCCTTTTCTTGGAGCAGCGGAGTACCCTTTAATTATATTGTTTCTTATTCAGTTTACTTATTTGTCGATGAGTATGATTGGAGTACACCCGGTAGCTACAGTTGGCGTTTTGATTGAAGTGCTGCCTCCTCTCTATGAAATTATCAATCCGATGAGCATAGGAATGGTCCTCGTCACTGGGGCCTTAGCGACCGCTTGTGCGGGTACGTATGGTATTACCGTTACGATGACTTCTATGAATACTAAGCAAAACCCCTATCGAATCACGTTGAGAAACCTGCCATTCGCGCTGACTTATGGTGCAGTCGGCGTAATCATGGGTTATTTGCTTCTCTAACCAATAGGTTAGGATCTTTGTCTGTTAATACTCACGTAAAAAAGGCAGCCTTCCTTTGAAGAGGCTGTCTTTTTTTACATTTTCATTCTTTTTTTGATGGAGCCCAACCATAAAGGATAAAATTCTTAATATCTTCAACTACTCCTATGTCAATTAGGATAACGATGATAACTAAAAGCAATGGGCCTAAAAACAAGCCAATGGCTCCAAATAGCTGCAGTCCTGCAAACAGCGAAATCAATACTGACAGAGGATGGAGATTCATGCTTGATGACAGCACCTTTGGTTCAACAAGCTGTCTGACGATTACAATGATCCCATACAAAATGGCCAGGGTGACACCAAGACCAATTTGGCCGGTAATAAATAAATAAACAAACCAGGGGATAAGGATGGTGCCGGTTCCCAGATAAGGAAGGAGTTCGGCAACACCAACCACAACTGCAATCGTAAGGGCATGCTCTATGTCTAAAATGGCAAGCCCCAAGAGAACAATTATAAAGGTAATTGTCATCAGTATAAATTGGGCTTTAAGGAAACCGAAGACCCTGATTCTCATTGCTCTTCCAAAAGACAGTCCCCTCATCCTTATTGATTCAGGAACCTTTATTGTTACCCACTTCGTTATCTTTTGCCAGTCTTTTCCTAAGAAGAAAACAGAAAGAAGAACGAAAAAGAATACAACGAGTAGAGTCGGCAGGGCCACTGCTACGGAGGTGAGCCAATCAGCTAGTCCTTGTCCCAGTGTTCCTAATATATTTCCAAGCTGTGCACCTAATTGGACAATCCCTTCTTCAAGCGTTTGTCTCTCCTGGCTGTTCATATTATCCAACAACCCTGTCAGCTGGTGCCAAAAAGGGAGCACTACTTCATTAAAAAACTGCTGAATGTTAATGGAAGCTGTTGCAAACCACTGAGGAAGCTGTTCAGAAAAATTTCTCACGCCATAAATGATGAGAAAGGTAATGCCAGTAATAACACCGCCTATTAAGCTAATGCCTGTTAGTAATCCAATTAGTGAGGCTAAACCAGCAGGAAACCGTAATTTTTCCTGGAGAATACGGACTAAAGGCATGAGCATCCATGTAATAAATGCCGCAATCCAAAAAGGGTATGTAAGCGAGAAAATTTGCGATATAAGCCATATGAGTATAACGATTGTTAGGGTTGATCCTGCAAACCTAAAGATCATCCATCCCTGTTCTTTTGTCATTCTTTCCCTCCTAACACAAAAACAGGCTTATCTTTCCTTTCCCCTAATGAAGTTACAATTACACCTGGTGCCTGGCACCATATATGAATGTAACAGATCTGTAATAAAGGTATGTCCTTTGCTTATTGAGTAATAATGGTTTAATGCAACTATCATCCCGAATACTTTTGTTGCTATTATTCTATTGCTTGCCGGGTACTATCTTGCTAAATTTGTATCTGAGCTGCTGACAAGCTTACTGCAACGAACAGGGATTAATTCAGTGTATGATTATTTAGGTTGGGACAGAAGGCCCTCAGCAGATTCTAAGTTTGACTTAGCTTCTATTCTTGGTCAAATTACAAAGGTTATCATTATCCTGTTTTTCACAGTTGAAGCCCTTAATGTGCTGCAGCTTGACGTATTAAACCAAATTGAAAATGCCATTATTGTGTATCTTCCAATGCTTATTAGTGCTTTAATTATCCTGGGTCTCGGGCTGTTTGGCGGAAACTTAATCCAGAACGTCATCAAAAAATACACTAACAGTTCATTTTCAGCAGCGATTGTAAAATATATCATTATAATCTTTGCTGTCTTTATGACATTGGATCAATTAGGCTTTGCTTCAACAATAGTAAACATCGGGTTCTTGCTTATTCTTGGCGGCTTATCTGTTGCATTCGCCATCTCCTTTGGAATTGGCGGAAGAGAATTTGCCAAGCGGAACCTTGATAAGTTTGAGAGAAAAATGGAAAGAGACACAAATCATTCTGAACCTGAGAATAAGAATGACAACGATATAAATGGTCCAACTCCTTAATGTATGAGGAGTGAGTGAAAAGACGAGGTCTCAGCCTCGTCTTTTTATATACTTTCGCTTTTGTATCATGGTTTACCTGTATATTAATAATTATGCAGCAGGCATCACTTCATTTTCGAACGTGAGCAAAGACCGCTCATGTTGATATTTGCAAATGCTGAATTTTCCGATTAAATCGCCCGGTATTTCATCTGATCTTAATAAAATCAGCTTACCCGACTGATGTTCCAACCCTTTACAACCCTTTAATAAGCTGGCATAGTAAAAGGAAATTATAGAGAGGGGCAGCGTAGGATGAAAGCTTTGCTGGTTATTGATTACACAGTCGATTTTGTTGCTGATGATGGAGCTTTAACTTGTGGAGAGCCTGGACAGGCAATTGAAGGTTTATTACGGAAACTACCAATCAGTTTGTTGAGCAAGGTGATTATGTAGTATTTGCCATCGACCTGCACAATGAAAAAGATGCTCATCATCCGGAAACGAAGCTTTTCCCACCCACAATATTAAAGGAACAAGAGGAAGAGAATTATATGGTAGTTTACACAAGGTTTATGACCATTATAAAGATCACACTAACGTAAAGTGGATGGACAAGACGAGATATAGTGCATTTGCAGGTACAGATTTGGAAGTACGGCTAAGGGAAAGAAGTATAAATGAGGTGCACTTAGTTGGAGTGTGCACCGATATCTGTATTTTGCATACAGCTGTTGATGCATATAATAAAGGTTTTAAGACTGTTATTTATAAGAATGGAGTAGCCAGCTTTGACCAGAGAGGACATGATTGGGCGTTAACCCATTTTACAAATGTGTTAGGGGCTGAAGTTTTATAAGAAATTATGAATCTACTGTTTTCCATTATGGAAAACAGTTTTTCTGATTAACGGGGAAATGCGTGCATACGTAAAAAGTACCCAACAAACCCTCCTTACTAAGGAAGGTTTGTGGATTATTCTCTTACTTTTTTAAAAGGAACAAGGTTTTCCATTACATCTCCCTGTTTAACCAGTTTTTTTCTTTCCTAGCTATCAATATAAAGATTCAAAAACCCCACAAAGCCTACGAGCGAGGTTCTTTTGAAGGAAAACAAAACTCCAAAAAGTTGCAGCGAGAACACTTTCTAGTATCTGTGGTTTGTTCAAATGATTCAATTGAAAGAGGACGGTTAATTCCGGGTTCTTCCAGATAATCGAACATTCGATCAACGCTCATCCCCATTAGTTCTTGGACTTTTTCCAAGGTGACAGGGGTAAGCTGGTGTTCTTCATATGTTCCTTCAAGCAAATATTCATTACGAATGACGATATCATCAAGATCTTTGATAGAAAAAGCTTCTTGAAGATAAAGAGCGTAAAGAGCCAGCTGGTAAGGGTCTTCTTCTGATTTTTTTCCCGTTTTCCAATCTACAATGATCCATTTATTTTGTTCTTTGTCCTTATAAACTAAATCAAGAACAACAAATACCTTTAATTGTCCCACCATTAAATGGCGGAAATTCTCTGCTTCAATAAATTGCATTTTCTCTTTGTTTAAAATATCTTGAAATGTTCTGCTTGATAGAAAGTGGGCAATAACAACCTCAAGGCGGCTTTTCATTTTACTGACTTTATCAGAGGGCAGCCTGCTTTCCCCGTAGTATATCTCGTGCAGCATATCCCAGTGCTTCGGCTTGTTAAGCCAATCATCAAGGTGTCTTGTAGAATGAATAAACGCTCTGTTCATTCTATCTTTTACTCGTTCAGTAAGCTGCTCTTCTGATGGAACTCTTTCTGTCTTTAAGTAGTAGGTGATGACTTCTTCTATAATATCGTGGACTTCACTCCCAAACAGCATTTCCAGACTCGTGAGCTTTTTCAGCCGGTAGCATGTCTTGAAACCGGTTCGGCATTTTTCAGCCAGCCATTGTGAGAAGTGTAGTATTGATAAGCATATTGTCTAGGACATTCCATTAATGTTTTATGCCTGGACAAAGACCAGGAAAATTCCGGGTAATCTTTTATTTCAAACATACGTTAAAATACACCTGCTTTCTTCTATTATCCTACCAAAGAATAAAAGAGAAGTGGAGTTGAATAAAGAATTGATAAATTTTTTGCGCGGAGGGTGGGTAATCACCCAGGCGGCATGTTTTGCATAATGTATGAGAGGTGAATGCCAATGAAGCTCTATACTAGCGAAGGGAGTGTTCGGGGTGGCGGGGAAGGTTTTGAACTATTATGCAGGAGGCAATACAGCAAGAGGGTTTTATGATTTATTTGATTCCATTACCGAGGGTTTAGAAAAAGTATTTATTCTAAAAGGAGGACCGGGAACAGGAAAATCAACTTTACTAAAAAAAGTGGCATCTTCATTAAACCAAACTGGAGAAGATATTGAATTAATTCACTGTGCCTCAGCACCCGGCTCTCTTGACGGTGTGATTTTCCCCCATTTAAAAGCAGGAATTTTTGATGGGACTGCTCCTCATGTCATAGAACCAAAAGCACCAGGAGCTATTGAAGAATATGTAAACCTGGGGAAGGGCTGGGATTCAAAAAAATTAGCAGGAAGTAGAGATGAGATCCTGCTTTTAAACAAGCAAAGAAAGGATTTTTACCTCAAAGCACATGAGGCATATGCCAGGCTCTTACAATCCATGATGACTGGGAAAAGATTTATATAGATAATATGGATTTTGCTAAAGCTAATAATCTGTCCAGTCAGTTGATTGAAACAATGTTTTCCCATATTCAACTTAATAAAGAGAGCAGGGTGGTTCACCGGTTTCTTGGGGCGGCTACTCCTGAAGGCCCAAAAGATTTTATACAAAATTTAACCGGGGATGTTCAAAAACGGTATTTTATAAAAGGAAGGCCTGGATCGGGAAAATCAACCATGTTAAAGAAAATTGCGGCGGCTGCGCAAGAGAGCGGCTGATACAGAAGTTTACCACTGCGGCTTTGACCCGATGAGTGTTGACATGGTCATTGTCAGGGAAATTGGGATCGCTATCTTTGATAGTACCTCTCCTCATGAATATTTCCCAGAAAGGGAAACAGATGAAGTAGTGGATATGTATGTAAACACCATTACAGAAGGTACTGATGAAAAGTACGCTGACTCTATTAAACAAATTGAAAACAAGTATAAGGAAAATATGAAACTAGGAACCTTCTATCTACAACAGGCAAAAAAAATACATGACCAATTGGAGAAAGTATATATAAAGGCAATGGATTTTAAAATAATAGATCAAATAACGATGGAGATAGAAGAGGAAATAAAAAATATTTTATGAACCGAAGGCAAGGGAGAATGGAAGGCTGCCAACAGATGAGGGAAAGGATATCCTTTAAATATTGACAGAAGGCTTCTGAAGCCGTTTAGATAGTTTTAAACTATAAAAGGTGCCCAGTAACAGGCACCTTTTATAGGGTTATCAATAAAGTGATTTATTTTGCTGTATCAATGCATTCTTTTGCAGGAGAAAGCTCTTCAGGTAGATCTACATTTTTTCCGTTTTTGTAATGGACAAGCATTGACGTCAGCTGTCCGCGATTATAACCAATCTCATTGTTTGGTGGAGACGGAATCAGTTCATGGACTTTATTGATGATACAGGTTTGCATTACCTTCTCTTCTTCTTCAGCTTCATCGTTGAGGGCAATTCGAAGTCCTTCTTCATAATCAATAGGTTCTTCTTGAGCCTCGATAAAGGTAACTACGGTTTCCCATACCAAGCCGATTTCATCAGTAACGATGTGTTCTGAAAGGCTGTAAAAGCTCGTCCCGTGCATATAGTCATTGTAGGCTGCGAGATAGCTTTCATTGTTCTGTAATTCCGTACCGTCCTCTAATGTGACAATGACATCGGAAAACCTTTCTTCACCACTTTCTGCTTCTATTAATTGCACGTGGAGACCAGAAACTTGAAGATCGACGCTTCCATGGTAGTTTGACTGCTCTAAGATGACTTCTTTTACTTGTTCACCAGTTGTTTCCACCACTACAACCGTATTTTCGAATTGGTCTAATCCTTCAAGTTGTTCATCAGTAATGACTTCTGGAGGGATTTCCCCTGTGACAGAAGAATTATTTAAAATGGCAAAATCAGCTTCAGCTTCTGAACGGAGGGCATCTGTATACAGGTTTCCAAGACCTGCATCCATTTCAGTTTTATTCTCAGAATATAAACCATTAGCAGTATTGCCTATTTCCTCGCCCCCAGGCTCTGCCTCAGCCTCGATATCAATGGATATACGGCCTTCACTTTCATAATCAATTGCTCCCTCGGTATTCATAAGAGTGTTTGCATACATAAGCATGGCGTTTGTCATATAGCCTGCGCCTTCCTGTTCTACAGTGCCCGCAAACTCATATCCCGAACCTCCAGTACCAATATAGTCAGGAACAGCGACAGAATAGGTGGCTTCTGGATCAAGTGGCTCTCCATCCACTGTTAATTTTGCATCTGTATAGCTTCCGGAAGAGTTTGTAAGAATGGTGTATTCTAAGCCGGAAGTTTGCAGATCAATATTGTCGCGGCGGGTATACGAGTATTCTATGACATCTTTAATCGCTTCACCGGTCATTGTCATTTCCATTATTTCATTTGCAAAAGGTTCTACAGTGTAAATATCCCGGGCTGTGATATCACCAGGGCGATGCTGTCTCTGATTCCTCCATTGTTAGTAACCGCTATATCTGTACCAATGGAATCACGCATAGCATCAGTCCAAAAATTGCCTAAAGGGACGTCTCCATGGTCTCTTCCATCTCTGGAAAGGCCCGTATTTGTATAGCCTATGACTTCTCCAAGTAATTCTTCAGCTTCTTCTGTATATGTGTCCACCATCGCCTGAATATCTTCATCAATGGCTTCAAGTTCATCTATGTTATGTAATTGGCCATTGACATTGGTGACTTCAGAGGTTTCTAAATCTACTGTGATTGTGAGCTCGCCGATATAATCCAAGTTAGCGCCTGCTTGTGTTACGGGAGTGCCATTCACTGTTGCAGGTTCACTTAAAGCAGTATGAGAGTGGCCGCCGATAATGACATCAAAGAAATTCACGTCTTCAGCCAGGCTTTGATCAGCACCGTGTCCAATATGAGTAAGGCCCACAAAGATATCTGATTCATCTTCTAAGTATTTAAATTCTATAGCGACTTCTGCGTAATTTTCAGGAAATTCCAAACCTTCTATTCCTGCAGGTGCCGTAGCGGGAGGAGCTTGGGTTATTCCAAGAACAGCTATACTGACATCATTAACTTCAATTATTTCATAGGGAGAGGGTTCAGCAAATGGCACTTCATCACTCACTACTTTAGTATTTGCACTAAGCCATGGGAAGTCAGAGTTCTCCATGTTCACAGCAAAGGCTTCTTGTCCATAATCAAACTCATGATTTCCAATAACCATGCATCAAGCCCTACATTATTTAACAGATCAACCATCGGCGCACCTTGAGGTATATCAACAATTGGATCACCACTAAAAATGTCTCCGCCATCCAGAAAGACCACATGATCGCTTTCAGATCGTTTTTCTTCCAGGAAAGCAGCTAACTTTCCAAAGTCCTCGATTGATGAGTGAATATCGTTCGTATGTATAATCGTGACTTCTGTTTCTTGTTCTGAAGCTTCTCCTGAAGCAGGAGACAGTGTGAAAATAAGTCCTGCTGCAGCTAAAGATAAAGGCATATATAATTTTGTTTTCTGCATAAGAATCCTCCTAAATAAGATGTCTTTTCATAATAGTGAAAAAACTACCGGTGGTGTTTACAGAAGGATTAAAAAGAAATTGCAGTTTTGTAAAGGGTAGGGCGTTATGAATCGTCAAAAAGACCACTATATTTGAAAAAATTTTCCACTATGAAAACACTATGCTGAGGATACAGGAAAAAATGGGTAGGAAGGAAAATGACAATAGAATCGTAGGAGAGTCTTTTGATATAGTGAAAACCCGCCAAAATGGCGGGTTTATTTATTCCGTCTGGCAAAGTCAATAAACCTGAATTTATCTGGACGGTGTCTGGACTCTGTGTATTGAAAAAGGGAGGCATCTTCTAAATAAACAAAGTTTTTTACAACGACGATGTTTGAAAAGCCGTTAAGATGAAGATATTTTCTGTCTTCATCGGTTGGCTCTTCAACGGTAATTTCTTTCTTGGCAAAAGCAATCGATAACCCCAATTCCCCTTCAATATATTCATATAAAGAATTCTTGCATTGCTCCAAGGGTAAGTTGGGAATTTTGGATTGAAGCAGGTAATCTTTATCTAAAATGATGTGTTCTTTGTCAATTTCTCTTACCCGGATTACTTCCCAAATAAATTCTCCCTCATGTACTTTCAACTGTTCTTGAAGGTGAGGGCCAGGGGACAGGAGTTCAAGGCTTTCCACATGACTTTTTCGCTCGCTGGCCCATTTTTTCAGAAAGCTCTTTAAAACTGACCAGACCTGATATTGGGAAATTTAGTTTGTTGATATCAAGCACTATGGAGCCCTTTCCTTGAACCTTTTGAATATACCATGTGTAGATAAAAGGTTTAAGGCTTTTCGAATAGTCTCTCTTGATGTCTCGAATTGCTCTGTTAATTCTTTTTCAGAAGGGAGGAGAGTACCTGGCTTAATAACACCCTCTTGTATCTGCTTTGCCAGCTCATCGTATATTAAATCATATTTTCTTTTCATCAGGCATCACCAAAGATTAAATAATCACTTTCCAGTAATGTGAAAGACAATCGATTCATAAGGACGAAGAGAAAGCTCAGATAAATTACGAGAGGGTTCATCGTAATTCGAAAGAAGTACATTAACTTCCTCGTTCGAAAGCTCCTCTTTATACGAATATGTTGTTTCTTTCCCATAAAAATTGTTTACGACAAGCAGTTTTTCGTCCCCGGAAGTACGAAGATAAGCAAACACTTGGTCATGATCTGGGGTAAGGAGGGTATAATCTCCTGTTGTAATAATCTCATAATCCTTCCTAAGTTTAATTAAAGCTTGATAAAAGTAAAAGATGGAATTTTCGTCTTCAAGGGCAGCTTGTGCATTTATGGTTTTATAATTGTCAGCCACATTTATCCATGGAGTACCTGTTGTAAAACCAGCATTTTTGCTGTTATCCCATTGGACAGGAGTCCTTGAGTTGTCCCGAGATTTAGCCTTAATAATTTCCATGATAGCCTCTTCTGACATGCCTTTTTCTTTCATGATCTTATAGTAATTGTGAGTTTCTACGTCTCGATACTCATCAATGTGGTTAAATTTAGGGTCAGTCATGCCAAATTCTTCCCCTTGGTAGATGTAAGGTGTACCTTGCATCATGTGAATGGCGGCAGCCAGCATCTTAGCTGATTTTTCATGGTATTCCTGGTCATTTCCGTAGCGAGTTACAACTCTTGGCTGGTCATGGTTGCACCAAAACAACGCATTCCATCCGCCACCCTCATGCATGTGGACTTGCCAGGTTGATAAAATATCTTTCAACGCATGAAAGTCAAAATCAGCCAGCGCCCACTTTTCTCCATTTGGATAATCAACCTTCAGGTGGTGAAAGTTAAAGGTCATACTTAGTTCATTTCTGTCTGGGCGAGTATACTTTATACAGTGGTCAATCGTTGTAGAAGACATTTCCCCAACAGTCATTATATCGTATTTAGAAAAGACTTCTTGATTCATCTCCTGCATAAATTCATGGACGCGAGGACCGTCAGTATAAAACTTTCGTCCATCTCCCGGCGCTTTTGAGCCATCATCATTTGGGAAATCCTGGTCTTTGGAAATAAGGTTAATGACATCCAGGCGGAAGCCGTCTACTCCTTTTTCAAACCAATAATGCATCATTTCGTAAACTTTTTTTCTAACTTCATCATTTTCCCAATTTAAATCTGCTTGTGTGACATCAAAGAGGTGAAGATAGTACTGACCAGTATTTTCATCGTACTTCCAGGCAGCCCCCCCAAACTTAGACTCCCAGTTATTTGGTTCCGCCCCATCAATGGGGTCTTTCCAAATATAAAAGTCCCGATATGGGTTGTCCTTTGATTGTTTCGATTCAACAAACCATTCATGCTCTGTTGAAGTATGATTAACAACGATGTCCATAATAATCTTAATATCTCGTTTATGTGCTTCTTCTAACAGTCGGTCAAAGTCTTCCATTGTTCCATATTCTTCATGGATTGAATAATAATCACTAATATCATACCCATTATCGTTTTGCGGGGATTTGTACGGAGGAGTCAGCCAAACGACATCCACTCCCAGCTTTTTCAAATAGTCGAGCTTTTCAATAATACCAGGGAGGTCTCCAACACCGTTTCCTGTTGTATCATTAAAGCTTTTTGGATAAATTTGATAAACGACTGAATTTCTCCACCATTCGTTCATTAAGACACCACCATCATATAATAGTTAAAGTAGGGGAAATGAAACAATACCATTGTCTGCAGGATGATTCCATAAGAACAATGGTATTGTTGTTTATTCTGATTTACACTTCCACTTTTTTAAATTTAGCCCAAAGATAAGTTAAGACAAACGGAACAATAAGGCTATAACCATTCCGATTGCAAACGCCAGCCATCCGCCTGCCTGAATTGAAAAGATACCAGGCAATCCGCCGACACCAATTGCCGGAGCCACTACGTTATTGATAGTAATAAACATTCCTGCAATTCCAGAACCGATGATCGCACATATGAATGGGAAACGGAAACGCAAGTTTACACCAAACATTGCTGGCTCTGTGACACCAAGGAACGCTGATATGGAAGAAGAAATAGACAAGCCTTTGGTGTTTTCATTTCTTGTAACAAACATAATAGCCAGACAAGCAGCTCCCTGTGCAATATTTGACAATGCAAGGATTGGCCACAGGAATGTAACACCTGTACTTCCAATTAACTGTAAGTCTACAGCCAGGAAGGTATGGTGCAATCCTGTAATAACAAGCGGGGCGTAAATAAGCATATAGTAAACCACCAATTGCAGCAGCTTGGTCAAATACTCCAACAAAAACAGAAGTGATTGCATCACCAATAGTAAACATTATTGGTCCAATCGCAATAAAAGCAAGAAAACCTGTGATCAACAGCGCAACAGGAGCAACTACGAGCATTTGAATAGAATCATGTACCCGTTTTCTTAAAAAGATTTCGATTTGAGCTAATATATAAGATGCAAAAAGTATAGGAAGTACTTGTCCCTGATAACCAATTTGCTGAATTTCTAACCCAAAAATGTTCCAGGTTGGAATTTCTCCAGCCTCTTGAGCTTCTCCGTATGCCCATGCGTTTAATAAATCAGGATGTACGAGCATCAAACCTAATACTATACCGAGTAGAGGACTCCCTCCAAACTTTTTCACTGCCGACCAGCCTATTAACCCGGGTAAAAACACAAAGGCTGTATTAGCTATTAGATGAATAATATCAGCGAGATCTGCCATTGGGGATATACATCAATAACAGATTGTCCGGTAAAGAAAATATCCGGAGCGGTAAGAAGGTTATTAATACCCATAAGTAAACCTGCAGTAACAATCGCCGGAATGATCGGAATAAAGATATCGGCAAGTGTTTTTACGAGCCTTTGGATGATATTCAAATTTTTCTCAGCGGCGGCTTTTGTTTCTTCCTTTGAAGAATCCTCCATCCCTGTAATAGCCATCATTTCCTTATACACTTTTTCTACTGTTCCTTGACCAATAATTACCTGGAACTGGCCGCTGGTAGAAAAGATCCGCGGACAAGCTCGTGATTTTCCAGAGCTTCTTTGTCAACCTTGCTTTCATCATGCAAAGCAAAGCGTAAGCGTGTTACACAATGAGTGGCAGAAGCAATGTTATCTTTCCCGCCGATGGCTCAATGATCCTTTCGACTGCTTCCTTTGTAACTTTCGCCATCTTTTCACCCTCCCTGGTAAACGGTTTCATTTAAAACCCAAGTTTAATTGAAAGAAGTAAAGAAGTAACGGGTGTTAATCCGCTTACATTTTACTTGTATATACAACTCATCTTTCGGGATAATATTAACTTGTATATACAAATTGGTCAATAGAAACGGTGAAAATTATAAAATTCATTTTATTCCATGTTGTATGCTTCCCAGAAATAGATAATCTAAACCATGAAATGGAAGAAACACGTGAAAAAATGTGACGCCTATTTAGGAAAGGAAATAAAACAAGGAATGGGAGAAAATCAAAAAAGAGAAGAGCTCTCAACATCAACAAAATCGGAGTGTAGTAACGAATAAGGCTTGTCCTGATGGAGGTGAACTTGAAAACGTACACCGCTCATCTGTATAACCAAACAGTTATGAATGCAAAAATAAGGCTCCAATTATCGTCTTGATAATTGGAGCCTTATTTACGTATATGAGACAGTTTTGTCCCAGCACCTTTTATTCTATTGGATTTGTGATCTTCGGTAAAAGACACTCGCTTGCTCATATAGGCACAAATGAGATAGCCATTCATACTTCAGCGCTGTTAAACACCCGCTTTTTGAAGTTTACTTATAATACCCAGGGACTTTCCGGTTCCTTTTGCGACACATTCTAATGGAGTGTCCGCTAAAATGACTGGTACATCTATTTCATTACCGAGCCATGCCTGCATTCCATTTAATAATGATCCGCCGCCTGTAAGAGTAATTCCATGATCCACAACGTCCCCGCTTAATTCTGGCGGGCAGTTTTCCAGTGTATTACGAATAATTTCAAAGATGTTTTGAAGTGTATCTTTAATAGCTTCGTGAATCTCTTTAGAGTTTAAAGTTAATGGTTTAGGCAAGCCAGTCACTAGATCACGCCCAAAAACTTCCAACGTTTCTTCTTCATGATCAGGTAAAGCATGGCCTAAATTAATTTTGATATTTTCAGCAGTCCGCTCCCCAATAAGCATGTTATATTCTTTGCGTACGTATTGGATAATATCCTCATCTATTTTATCTCCGCCCACTCTGATTGAATCAGAAGAAACGACACCTCCGTAGGAAATGATTCCTACCTCTGTGGTTCCCCCGCCGATATCTACTACAACATTTGCCACTGGCTCATCAACTGGCAGTCCGGCTCCAAGAGCAGCCGCTATAGGCTCTTCAATTAAGCTTACGTATTTGGCTCCACAGCTCATCACCGCATCCCGAATTGCTCGTCGTTCTACCGAGGTAGAGCCTGATGGTGTACAGACTACTACTTTGGGCTTCCTCATGGATCCTATGTTTTTCTGTATACTTTTCATAATATGTTTGAGCATAGTAGAAGTAATTTGGTAGTCCGCGATAACTCCTTCCTTTAACGGACGCATGGCTATAATTTTCCCTGGAGTCTTTCCTACCATGTCTTTAGCGTCAGTTCCCACAGCCAGTACATCACCAGTTTCTGTATTAATCGCTACAACAGAAGGCTCATTAAGTATAATTCCTTTTTCTTTGGTGTATACCAGAATATTGGCAGTACCAAGGTCAATTCCAATTTCGGAGGTAGCAAACATTAATTTCTTCACCCTTTATACTAGATTAGTCTCACCTTAGCGCTCATTCTAATGCTTATCGTTTTAGATAGAAAGAGGCGTTTAGCACATATTGTCTAAGTTATCTATGGAATAAAAAAGAAAATGCAGGCAAATATTCATATCTTTTTCCACTTCTTTAGTTGTAATTGAAACATAGATTTCAAGAGTTAATATATATATGGGAGGTTTTCTTTGATAAAATCAAGATTAGAAGTTGTGAGAGTGCTAACAAAAAGGTGGGAATAGAATGAATCGTTCTTTCATATTAAATCTGCTTGTCTGGGTGACGTTAATCATTATGATCCTCACACTCAGCCTGCGGACTTTTCATCCAGTGGAATATGCAATAGGAGCCCTTATTGTTCTTTATAACGTCTTATTTCTATATAAACAGTATATCCAAAAATTTACGGATAAGGAAGAGGAAATAGGGTTTCAGCGGAAGAATAGCATGAATATATTGATGATGCTTGCTATTACTACATACCTTGCTACAAGGCAGGAGGGGGCTGCTCTCCCTGGTTTGATAGCTGTCATGGCTGTTATCTCAATGTTCTTAATGGTCTTTATGATTGTTTCTGATTTACGAAGTTCTAAAAATGCTGCTTAGTACGAACCGAGAAGGCGAGGGAAATTGAGTGTTAAAGCTTATCATCAATGGGATAGTCATTTTTATGTTGTTTTTTCATTTAGCAAACTTTTTCTATCAACTAATAGAATATCGAGAGGTTAATTGGCTTTCTCTGTTACTTACACTGGTTCTTACTATTTATGTATTAGTGATAGCTGAAAAGGCAACAAGACCTAAGAAATCAACTAAGTAAATAAAACGAAGAGCTGAGCTATATCATGTTATAAAACCGGGTCTAATAGAAAAAAGTGAATGGGAAGGTAAGATAGGCTTCTTTATAAAAGCAAATTCAATCGGTTTAGAGCTGGAAGAAGTAATGATTGAAAAGGGTCCCTCAGTCCATGAAAGTTGTGTTAGAAAAAGTAAATTGAATACATAGGGAGCATTCTTCTTTATAGAGAGGGATGCTTTTTTTCGTGGAAATGATGGTTTTCCATCCCTGTGGTATAATAAAATAACAAAAAGATATCCTTAATACAGAATATGTTCGTCCGTTAACTTGTTCCTGGATTATAATGAAGCAGGTGATAGCAATGAAGAAATGGATCGCTGAGGTAAAAGCCCGGAAAGTTGAGTACAGCATTGTTTTACTCATACTAATAATTTCTGCTACCGTAGGAGCTTATTTTACTACAATGATTGCTGCCAGAGACAATTTCGTAGGGTTTTACATGGGTTTCGTTTCAAGTACTATTGTATTATTTGCCGTTTATTCTTTAGTGGATAAACTTTTGCACATGTTTAAAGGAAAAGAGCGTGAAGCATGATTTAGTGCTTGCACGCTTTTTTTTAAAAGATAAGAAAGTATACAATTTGACGATTGCTTCACTGCAGGGGGACACTTTCCGCGGGCAAGGCTTCAGCTACCTTCGGGAACACCGCCCTGCGGGATCTTCAGCTCTTGCTATTCCCTGAGGATGAAGCACAGTCTGAAGATCCAATTTTGCGAAGTGGCAGCAAGAAAAATTTAGCTGAAGGCAAGCCCTTGGGAAAGCGTCGGTTTGAAGTGAAGGCCCCGTCTTTTTTCACAATTAAATGTAATAAAACCGGCTTGAGTGCTTTTCTCAAGGCCGGTTTTATTACACCTGGATTTTTTGTTTTTTAATTAATTAGGATGGCTGTTGCATGGTATGATAGAAGATGTTATAGGAGTTATACGTAAAAGGAAGGTTTTTATATGACACATGTGATAACTGCGTTTTTTTCCGCCTTTATTTACTCAGCCGGTTTTGCCTTAGCCGGTTCTGAGCCGGCTTCCCGGCAAGTGGACGAGGTATATTATTTTTCCTTTCAAGAATTGCTGTTATTTTCACTTGTGTATGCGTTGCCAGTTTATTTTATCGGAGGGATTCCATCAGCCATACTCCTCGAAAAAACTGTGAGAAAAATCAGGGCTTCCCAAGGGGCTTCTTATGTGTATCGTTTATTATTATACAGCGCTGCCGGCTTTGGAGTGATGTGTGCAGCTGTTGTCATTATTTCAGGTGGGCATGTTCTGACATTTCTTACTGACCTTATAGGATATGGTGTTTTTGGCGCAGTCGGAGCAGTTTTGTATTTTCATATATATCTAGCTGTAACCAGAGTGAGAAGGTATGTTGCACAGAAGAAACAGTAAGGGGAAAGGGGGCGGCAGTTTATGGAGTTCTCGGCTAGGCTGTCGGAGGAGCGTATCAAAGCATCCATAGAGAAGGGGGAGTTTAGTAATTTGCGAGGGGCAGGGAAACCTCTGGTGATTGAAAATGATTCTATGATTCCCGACGAGCTGAGAATGGGCTATAAAATCATGAAGAATGCTGGATTTCTTCCAGAAGAGCTTCAGTTAAAAAAAGAGATGATTACGCTGAAAGAGCTTCTTTCTTGCTGTGACGATGAGAATGAACAAACAGAGCTGAAAGAGAAGCTGAGCCAAAAAGCCCTTCGTTTTCATCAGCTTGCAGAGCAACGTAAATTTAAAAACTCCAAAGCTTATCACGCCTATAGTGGAGCGGTAAAAAAACGTCTCTTTTGAGAGCTTTTTTATCGCTTTTTTTACCTAGATTTGTTTTTTACCCAGCTTGTTATAAAGGGGGCTAAAACATTGCAGGAGCTGATTCAATCCGTCATTACACCTTTAACAAAGAAAAGCAAGAGTATTCATGTCGGGATCACTCTGGAGGGAAAGCATTCCTACCAAGGGTTTGGCAGTTTGTCCGAAAATAACAAAAACCCTCCTGATTTATACACTTTATTTGAAACGGGAGATATTGGTAAAACAGTAACTGCAGCTTTACTTGCAAAGACGATCAGGGAGGGGAAGGCACCCTACCATGAACCTATCTCTTCATTCGGATGGGAATTTACGAATCTTCCTGATGAAATCACGCCCTACACACTGGTCACTCACACGTCAGGAATGCCGTTTATGCCTACCAATATAAAACGTTATTTGTTAAGGAATTATAAGAATCCCCACCATTATTACAATGATGAAGACTGGATTGTTTACTTACGCAAATATAAAACAAAGCAGAAGAGCAAAGTCGATGATTTGCATTATTCCCACACTGGTTATGCGGTTTTAGGTAGGTTTTTAGAAAGGATATGGGAGGAGCCTTTTGAAATCCTGGCAAAAAAGCTGGTCATGGCCCCCCTCGGCCTGGAGGATACAACCCTGACCTTTCCCGCTGAAAAATTGAAGAGAATAGCTCCTCCTTACAATTACCAGCTTAAAAAGACACACTTGGACAGGCCATCAACCTTTCAGGGCGCAGGAGGATGGATTTCATCAACTGCGGATTTATTATATTATCTCGAAGCGCACCTTTCCCCTTCCCCGGCATTTGCTTACTTTGCAGATACCCATGGCATAAAAGAAAAAGGCAGAAAAGGGATCAAAGGAGCGGAAGGAGTTTCTCGCGGCTGGATGATTGTCTTTCCTTTTGGAGAAAAGTATCCAGTTCATTTTATTTCCGGCAGCACGGCAGGTTCTCAATGTTTCATCGGCTGGTGCAAACCAGCTCATGCAGGAATAGTCATCTGCAGTAACAAAGGGGCAAAACGAAAAGAAACCCCCACTAGGACGGAGATATCGGCAGCTGGACTGGCTATTATACGAGAAGTGGTGCAGGAAAGACTGAAGGAGAGAGGGATTTTTCGAACACCGGAGCTTCCTGCTTCATTTAATATATAAAGCATAGTAAAAATATCAGAATTCCCCAAAAAAGGTTTGACTTTTCTTCCTATCCTTTCTAAAATACACTTAACGACTAACCATATAAAGTATATAAAAATAGTAGGGATTAAAATGAGACTGTAAATATAAGCAGCCTCAGTTTTACATTTTTTAGGGGAATGGAAAGTGGAGGTGACCGGATGCTTTTGGAATATCAAACAACTACTCCGGAGAAAGTAGATAATATTAACAAAGAATTAACAGGTAAAAATGCATCTGAAGTAATTGAATGGGGATATAAAACCTATGGTGATGATTTAGTTTATGCATGCAGTCTTGGGGCTGAAGGAATGGTCCTGCTTGATTTAATAAACAAAGTCCAACCTGGTGCGAAAGTTATTTTTCTTGATACGGATTTTCATTTTAAGCAGACTTATGACCTCTTAAAAAAGGTACGGGAGTTTTTTCCTGATTTAGAGATCAAAGCAGTTAAGCCAGAGCTTACTGTAAAAGAACAAGCCGAACAGCACGGAGATAAATTATGGGAAACAGACCCTGATAAATGCTGTGCTCTGCGAAAGCTGGAACCACTGGAAAATGAACTGGCTAAACACAAAGCCTGGATGTCAGGGCTTCGGCGCGAGCAGTCACCTACAAGAAAAAATACTCAATTTGTGAATATCGATAACCGATTTAATTCCATTAAAATATGTCCATTAATTCATTGGACCTGGGATGAAGTGTGGGAGCACATTAAAAACAACAATCTTCCATATAACATTCTTCACGACCAGAACTTTCCCAGCATAGGCTGTTTTCATTGCACATCTGCCGTTTTAGACGGTCAGGATTCCCGGAGCGGCAGATGGAGCGGATCCGGCAAAACAGAATGCGGACTTCATAAGTAAGCAGAATATACTAAATTCAAGGAGTGGAAAAAATGACAGCTAGCAAACCTCATGGCGGTACTCTAATTGACAGAAGACAATTTGGTGAAGATGTATCATCCATCAAAGCAGCAATTGAACTTGACGACGTAGCATTATCTGATGTGGAGCTTATTGCAAATGGAGCATTCAGTCCTCTTGAAGGCTTTTTATCAAAAGAGGATTATGAATCTGTTGTAGAAAACATGAGGCTGAAAAACGGAGCCATTTGGAGTATTCCTATTACTTTGCCTGTAACTGAAGAAGCTGCAGAGCAATTACAGATTGGGGAGAAAGCAAGGCTTTCGTTTGAAGGAAAAGACTACGGCTATATCGTTGTCGAAGAAACGTACACTCCTGATAAAACGCGGGAAGCGGAGAAGGTGTATCAGACGACAGACCTTGAGCACCCGGGTGTAAAGAAAGTGTTTGATCGCCCAGACGTTTACGTAGCAGGTCCAATTACGCTTACTGAACCCGTTTCACACGAACGCTTTGAATCTTATTATCTAGAGCCGGCAGAAACAAGGGAGGAATTTAAAAGAAGAGGCTGGGAAACAGTTGTTGGCTTCCAGACTAGAAACCCTGTTCACCGTGCTCATGAATATATTCAAAAAACAGCCCTTGAAACAGTAGACGGTTTATTCTTGAATCCGTTAGTTGGAGCAACCAAAGCCGGAGATATTCCTGCTGATGTACGGATGGAGAGCTATGAGGTAATCCTGGAAAATTACTACCCTCAAGATCGTACCTTCTTGGCCGTATTCCCTGCTGCAATGAGATACGCAGGTCCACGTGAAGCAATTTTCCATGCAATGGTAAGAAAGAACTACGGTTGTACTCATTTTATTGTCGGACGTGACCATGCTGGGGTAGGCGACTATTACGGCACTTATGACGCCCAGTTGATATTCCGTAATTTTGATATTGATGAGCTGGGAATTACTCCACTTTTCTTTGAGCATAGTTTTTACTGCAAGAAGTGTGAAAATATGGCTTCTGCCAAAACATGTCCTCACGATAAGGAACATCATGTAATTCTTTCAGGAACAAAGGTTAGAGAAATGCTTAAGAACGGTGAAATGCCTCCTGCAGAATTCAGCCGGCCGGAAGTTGTAAAAGTCCTTATAGCTGGAGTAAAGGAAACGGTTTAAGGGCGTAGGAAGGTGAAAAAATGGATTGGACCATTGTAGCTTATATTATAGCTTTCTTTTTCGCCATGAATATTGGGGCAAGCGGAACTGCTGCTGCAATGGGACCAGCATATGGCAGCGGCGCAGTGAGCAGCAAAAAGACTGCTATGCTGTTAGTCGCTGTCAGTGCTTTTTTGGGAGCTTTAGCTGGCGGAGAAGTAGTGAAGACCATCGGGGGAGGAATTATCTCCGAATCCCTGATAAATGTTGAGATAGCAGTTATTATATTAACCGGAGCATGCTTAACCTTATTTATCGCAAACCTAATAGGTATCCCTTTATCGACAAGCGAGGTGGTCGTTGGGGCCATTGTCGGTGTAGGAATTGCTTTTCAGGCCTTGCTTGTTAATAACCTCTTGTATATCATATCCTTTTGGATCATTGTGCCATTTGTTTCATTTTTTCTTGCTTTAGCAGCGGGTGTTCTTATTCTCAAGGCAGAGAAGAAATGGCCTCACTTGAAAGGGACTGGCAAATGGCGTAAAGGATTAGCAATTTTACTTATTCTAGCCGGGATGATGGAGCTTTCGCTGCCGGTATGAACAATGTAGCAAATGCGGTAGGGCCGCTGGTAGGTGCCGGGTTGATTTCGATCCCATCTGCTGTTTTGATTGGCGGATTCTTTTTAGCGGCAGGCTGTGTTTTATTGGGCGGAAAAGTTTTAGAAACAAACGGGAAGAAAATTACGAGACTGTCTTTACTACAGGGGACTGCTGTGTCTACAACAGGAGGAACACTTGTAATTATAGCTTCCTTACTAGGGATTCCTGTTCCCCTTACCCAAGTTACTACATCTGCCATTGTAGGAATTGGAACAGCTGAGCACGGATTTCGGCTGTGGCAGAAATCTATCTTAAAGCAAATTGCTAATGTGTGGATATTATCGCCGATAGTGGCTCTTGTCGTTTCATATTCCCTTATGATGCTTTTTATTCACAGAGATATCTATACATTTATTATTATTGTAAGTGTATTTTTAGCTACGATAGGTTCAATTCATTTAATGCAAACGATAAAAAAAGAAAAGAGAAGCTTTCATGATGAAGGAAGCGGAATATAACACGTTAATTGATACGCGTATAAAATAGTGGAGGGATAAACATGGCTTCTGATCGAAACATTGTCTGGCATGACGCTCAGTAAGCAAAGAAGAGCAGCAGGAAAGAAATGGCCATAAGAGTTTTGTCCTTTGGTTTACAGGGTTGTCTGGTTCAGGTAAATCTACGTTAGCAAATGCTCTTACACGTAAACTGTTTGAAAACGATAAAAAGGTCTATGTGTTGGACGGAGACAACATCCGTCATGGTTTAAATAAAGATCTCGGCTTTAATGACGATGACCGTAAGGAGAACATTCGCCGAATCGGCGAGGTTGCCAAGTTATTTGTAGATGCAGGCCATGTTGTAAGTACAGCATTTATTTCTCCTTTTCGTGAGGATCGTGATACGGTCAGAGAGCTTTTAGGAGAAAGCGAGTTTCTGGAAGTCTACGTAAAGTGTAACTTGGATACTTGTGAACAACGTGACCCTAAGGGGCTTTACAAAAAAGCAAGAAAAGGCGAAATTCCTAATTTCACTGGAATTGATTCTCCTTACGAAGAACCGGAAAATCCGGAAATTGTAGTAGAAAGTGACTCGCAGGATGTGGAAGAGTCTGTTGAACAACTATTACGTGAGTTGAAAAAAAGAGACCTCATTTAAGAGGTGATGAGCACGGATTACAGTGTAAATGATTAAACGGCACGATCAAGGGGATTCTTGGCGGAGTCCGGCAAAAAGACTTGGCATTAGCCAAGTCTTTTTTTTAGAAAGGTTTTGTTAAAAATACAGGTTGATTATTATTAGTCATTTGATTGTAGATAAAAGAGCAAGATCTTATCGGCAAGAGCCTCATAACAGGGGGGTTCCCGAGGAAGGACCAAGGCATGAATGCCGTGAATGTGAATGAAGGGAAACATGAGTGAACGCCGCACTTGTAACTTGAGGTGTAAGAGAGTGTCTTTAAAAAAGTAATAAATCCTTTAGAAAAAAAGCGAAATGCGAGTGGGCAGCAAAGGAGGAAAAAAGATGAAGGAGTGGCTGAAGGAAGTAGCAAGAGGTGAAAAAGGTTCCAGAAACTTAACGTATGATGAAGCATATCAAGCGGCAACAGCTATCACTTCTAATCAAGCTACAGATGCACAAATTGGTGCTTTCCTTGCTTCAAAACGGTTGAATGGAGAGTCTTGGGAAGAGATGAAGGCTTTTGTGGACGCAATCAGGGAAAAATCACAACTGGGCGGGTCAATGAAAGGCGAGTCACCATCCATTGATTCTGCCGGTCCTTATGACGGCAGAAAAACGTTTCCGGCTACCATCTGTTGCATTTATTTTAGCAGAAGCTGGCATCAAAACTTACATACACGGCGGAAGGTCTCTGCCCCCTAAGTATGGTACAAGCATGCCAGAGCTATTTTCTCAATTTATTGGGAACCTTGCAAAGCAGTTTCCGCTGTACGTGAAAAAGATGTTGAACGGGGAGTTGTTTTTTCAGATACATACCAACGTTCGGAAGCTTTAGACCGTTTATATCGCATACGTGATGAAATTGGAATCAGAACATTTATTAATACAGTAGAGAAACTCCTTCATTTAATTGAAACAGACATCCTTTTTTTCGGAGTATTTCATAAAAAAGCAGCAGAGACGATCATTCCTTTGATACAAAGCCTTCCATATGAAGAAGCTTTTGTGGTGCAAGGAATCGAAGGATCAGAGGATGTACCTGTATTCAGGAATTCTACCTTTGTGTACCATGTGCAAAAAGATTCAGTTGAAACCTTAACGTTTCGACCAGCTGATTACGGGCTCAACAGATCTAAAGAATTGTTTCCTGAATACCCGTCTGTTCATGAACAAGCAGGATGGATAAATAACATTCTGCAAAACAATATTGACGATGTAACAGAACCTCTTTATGCTCAAGTTCTTTTTAACGCAGCACTTAGGTTATACTTAGTAAAACAAGCATCCTCCATAGAAGAAGGAATTGAAACAGCTGAGACAATATTGAAGAGTGGCGGTCCATGGAAAAGAGCGGAAAGATGGCGAACTCAGGAAGAAAGGGAGAGATAAGTATGGGAGTTGGAACGGTCTACCTTGTAGGTGCAGGGCCTGGTGATTCAAAGTTAATTACAGTACGAGGATTTGAATATCTGCGGACTGCAGATGTAGTCCTGTATGATCGTCTGGTAAACCCCCTGCTTTTGGACGAAGCAAAACCAAAAGCCGAGCTGATCTATTGTGGGAAACTTCCTGACCGTCATCACTTGCGTCAAGAAGCCATTCAGGAAGTTATGATAGAAAAAGCAAAAGAAGGTCTTCATGTCATTCGTTTAAAAGGTGGAGATCCTGGTGTTTTTGGAAGAGTAGGCGAGGAGGCAGCTGCATTGGCAAAAGCCGAAGTACCCTATGAAATCATTCCTGGCATAACAGCTGGCATCGCAGCTCCGGCGTATGCAGGAGTGCCAGTCACTCATAGAGAGCATGCGAGCAGCTTTGCTATTGTGACAGGTCATGCCCAGACAGGAGAACCCTCTCCGAACTGGGAAGGTCTTGCAACCAGCATCGATACCATCGCTTTTTATATGGGAGTGAAAAACTTGTCTTTCATCGCTGAAAACTTAATAAAGCATGGAAAAAGCAAAGATACTCCTATTATGCTTGTAGAATGGGCAACGACCAGCAGACAAAGAACGGTAGAGGGGACACTTGAGAATATTACGGAAGTCGTAGAAAGAGAAAATATAAAAAACCCAGCGCTTACTTTGGTTGGTGACGTAGTAGGACTTCGGAAAAGTCTGCACTGGTTTGAAAAGAAAAAACTCACAGACCAAACTATTCTTGTAGGACAAACAAATAGTAAAAAAAGCTCCATTGCTGCAAAGCTTCGTGAAAACGGGGCAGAAGCGTTTGAATTTCCTTCATTTCGAGAGACTCCGGAATCAGAATCTTTTCCTGAAAATCTAAAATCTTTTTCTAAGATCGTTTTCCTTGCTTCTGAAAGCGTAACTCCGTTTTTTAAAGAAATTAAAAGACGAAGAATAGACGTAAGGAGCTTACCCTCTGAAATCACGGCAACGACTAAAAGGGGAGCTGTGTATTTAGAAGAGCATGGAATTTTTTCTGAAATAGACTCGTTTATACAGGAAGAAGAAGGAGTACTTTATATCGGAAAGGAAGATCAGATAGCTCCTCTTAGTGAGGATGGCTGGATCAGCCACAGGGCCGTGACTAATGAAAAAAGCAATATTACGCTTGTAAGGCTGCATCAGGATAAGAGGTTAACAACCGTTGTCTTTCCTTGTGCTGAATCAGTAGAAACAGTAACAAGGGAAGTAGAAGAGGCCGGCATCTCCTTTAAAGAGTGGAAAGAAGATAAGCTGTTTATATGTTACGGCCCAAAGAGCCGCATGAAGGCAGAAGAAACAGGTTATGAGAACTGTATAGAGTTAGAACAGCCTGATGTCGATCATTTAATAGCTTCTTTAGCTGCCACACAAATTACGTACAGTTAGCAGGTGATAAATATGCAAGGTGTATTATATATTGGACATGGAAGCCGTGTTCAAGAAGGGAACAGGCAGTTTGAAAACTTTGTAAAAGACACCATGTCAATGATCGATATTCCAGTACAGGAAACGTGTTTCTTAGAGCTGGCTGACCCTGGTATTTCTGAAGGCGTCCGTCGCTGTAAAGAGAAAGGTGTAACAAAGCTTCTTGTCATTCCGGTTCTTCTTTTGACTGCAGGCCACGCAAAACAGGATATACCAGAGGAGCTAAGAAAAGCCTTAGTACCATATCCTGAACTAGAGGTGTCCTATGGCCGGCCATTTGGAATTGAGGAAAAGATTTTTAATGTATTAGAAGAACGGTTGCGAAGAGAAGGCTGGAAGCCGGGAGACGAGGCTGACGTGCTTCTTGTCGGACGGGGAAGCAGTGACCCGGAGGCTATTGAGGACTTTCATACCATCTGTCATAAATTCAAAGAATTTGCCGGGCTTTCACGAGTAGAGGCATCATTTTTGGCAGCAGCTTCTCCTAGCTTTCCGGAAGGATTAGAGGTCATGAAAAAGACGAAAGCAAAAACGGTGTATGTACTTCCTTATTTATTGTTTACTGGCGTATTAATACAAGAAATGGAAGAGGCAATCTCCTCATTGGAAACCAATGTTCCATTTCGCCTTTGCTCCTTTTTGGGCTATGACCACGAACTGGCTGATATATTAAAGGAAAGGGTTCTTGAGTGTAAAAAAGCTCAAGAAGGGAAACTGGAATCTCATGCGGTTATTGCCTCTTTCACTTGATATTTCTCAGAAGGCAGTGGTAGTTGTGGGCGGGGGACCCATAGCAGCAAGAAAGACAGAAAAAGTCCTGTCTGCCGGAGGAATTGTGACTGTAGTAGCTCCACAGATTACGGAAAAATTGGAGCATTTATCAAATGAAGGAAAAATTAAGTGGGTTAAAGACGTTTGCAGGCCGGCATACCTGGTGGACGCATTCATGATTATCTCTGCTTCTGGATCAAAGGAAGCTCAAAGCATTATCCAGCGATCAGCGCAGCCTGGACAGCTGATCAACGGAGCCGATAATCCGGCTATCGGCAATGTGGCATTTACAGCAACCATTGAACATGAAGATTGTATGATCTCAATTTCTACATTAGGAAAAGACCCGTCTTTAGCCAAGAGAATGAAGCACAAGCTGCAAAAGATGCTTAATAAAGAGGAAAAATAAAACCAAGAGGCTGTCTTCAAGGAACTATCCAGAAGACAGCCTTTGGCGTGTTATCTTTGTTTTGTACGTGGCCTGCAGTCCTTATCACACTTTACACATCACAACATAATGTAAGTAACTGTAACAGAGGCTTTTAAAAAGAAGGTAGAGAAAGGAACGGGTCGTTTATGGGAAATACCAAAGAGAATACTTGTAAAGATCCAAAGCAGCTTTTAGATTCCATTTCTAATAAGCCGCTTGCTGAAAAAATTGAACTCATAACAAGACAGTTAATGAGACTGCCTAGTGTGACCGACACGAAAGGGGAAAGGGAAATTGCTGATTTTCTGTTTGAATTTTTAAAAGAATTTCCTTACTTTAAAGAGAATCCTGAGCAAGCATGGGTGCAGCCCCTTAGTAATGATAATTTAGGAAGAAAGAATATATTTGCTTTTGTCCAAGGTTCAGGTTCATCATCTGATACGGTGATCTTTCACGCCCATATCGACACAGTAGGTATACATGACTTTGGATCTTTAAAAGAGCACGCTTATGACCCTGATCGATTGGAAGAATACTACTCTGCTCACTACGATCCAGAGGTAAGAGAGGCAGCCCAAAGCGGGAAATGGCTTTTTGGAAGAGGTTCAGTAGATATGAAAAGCGGGGCAGCGATACATCTTGTTAACCTTCTTTATTTTACTGAACACCTGGAAAAATTAAATGGTAACATTCTTTTGCTTTTGAATCCGGCTGAGGAAAATGACCATGCCGGTATCATTGAAGCATCCAAGGAGTTTTCACGTTTGAAAAATGAGGGATTAAATTTTTCGGTGGCAATAAACAATGATTATACAACATCACTGTATGAGGGAGACAGTCACCGGTATATCTATACCGGGTCAGCCGGAAAGATTCTACTGTTTTTCAATTCATGGCAGAGAGTCCCATGTTGGAGAAATATTGAGAGGGATTGACCCAACATTTATTTCCTCTGAAATTAATAGGAGAATAAGCTGTAACATGGATTTAACAGAACAAATTGAAGGGGAATTGGTTCTTCCTCCTACATGTTTATATCAAAGAGATAATAAAGACACTTATAATGTACAGACACCCCCGTCAAGCCGGATGTACTTTAATTATTTTATGTATGAAACGACACCTAAAGATGTGATGAAACTGTTGATAAGAGAAACAAGGGAAGCTTGCCGTGTGGTGGAGAAGCACATGGAAAAGCAGCATCATGTATTTTTGTCCACAACCCAAATGCCTTTTTCGCAGCATCTCGAGTGGAAAGTTGATGTCTTGTCTTTTGAAGAGTACAAAGAGAACCTGGTTCAAAAAGGAATTTCAGTTGATGATATCGTCAAGAAGACAGTTGACACTTATAGTGATCTAGATAAGCGTGAGCTATGTTTTAAAATTACGGAAATGCTGGTTGAAAAAGACCCGGATGACCGTGCAAAGGTAATTATTTTCTTTGCTCCCCCATTTCTTCCATGTAATTATTTTCAAGAAAACAGTGGAAAGATGATAAATAAACAATTGCTGGAGATCGTAAGCGAAGAAGAGAACAAAAATGGAGAAAGGTTTCTTGTTAAGAAGTTTTTCCCTTTTTTATCAGATAGCAGCTTTTTGTCATTTCCTGGTAACACAGACGACGTAAATCACCTGAGAAGTAATTTTCCTGCTATGGATGAAATATTTCCCTTGCCTATTGATCACATTCGGTCGTTAAATATTCCTGCTATAAACATAGGGACCTATGGAAAAGATGCTCACAAAAGAACAGAGAGGGTTTACAAACCTTATACTTTCGAACAACTGCCCAGGATTATCCGGGATTTCACCATAAGGTCTCTCAGTTTATAAGCTTTGTAAACAAAATGTAAAATTCCAAGGTAATATGTTTTTGTTTAATAGGGTAACAGTGAAGAAGGCAGGGCATTTTCAGTTAGGGGTGTAGATTATGTTTAAAAGACAACCTTCTTTAATAAAATGGGTGAATGTTATTGCCTTGTTTATCGTCGTAATTATGAACGCATTGGCAAACTCACTTCCGCTGAATAATCAGACAACCGGAGAAATTGCTGAAGCGCTGAACATTCTTTTCACCCCGGCAGGTTATGTCTTTTCTATCTGGAGTGTAATTTACATTCTGCTGGCGATTTGGGTCTTTAAGCAGTTTTTTTCAAAGCCTAAAGAAGAGGAAATATACGAAAACATTGGGTACTGGTTTGTTTTAAGCTGCGTGTTTAATGTGGCCTGGCTTCTATTCTTTCATTATAATTTCTTTAACTTAACCATGGCTGCTATGGGCGGGCTTTTAATAAGCTTGATTATGATCTACACGAAAATAGGTTCTTTTACAAAAGAAAATGCTGTACACACGATACCATTTTCCCTCTACTTAGGCTGGATTTCTGTTGCAACCATTGTGAATGTTGGTATTTTATTTACTGTAAATGATGCGAACCAATTGCTGTTTTCAGATGTCTTTTGGACAAATACAGCTTTGGTTCTTGCTTTAGGGATTGCACTTGCTATGGTCCTAATAAAGCAAAATCCTGTGTATCCTTTGGTATTTGTCTGGGCTTTTTTTGGGATAGGAATTGAAAGAATTGATGAATTTATTTCTATTACGTATACTGCCTGGTTCGCGGCCATGGTTCTGCTTATCCTTACAGTGGTGAATATTGCCCGGCATGGTTTCTTTAACAGAAAAACTTACGATTAATTATTCTTGCTACCGGGTAGTGAAAAACAAGGTCATTAATAGGAAACACCATTAGGAGGGAACGGAAATGGCTGTAACAAAAGAAGAAGTCCGTCAGCTTATAGATCATCTGTCACCTGATCAATTAGAAGAGGTATATACACTTATCCGTGAAATGAAAGAAGTAGAAGAGCAGGATGAAATGTCGATGAAGGAAGCAGACGGTTTAAGAGACCAGGAAGTATATTTTGAAAGCGAAAATAGTGTAAATGATGAAATAGCTGGAAAAGATCTGTCAAGAAGAGATCCGTTATAGACTGTAATGCAACTGCCTTCCCTGCTGAAGGCAGTTTTATTTTTATCCTTAGAAAATTATCAAACTATTAAAGCTTTTTAAATTGAATTGAACTCCTTACAGGCAGCTTGTATACTTTACTTTGGTAGAGAGCTAAATAGATGAAGAGGAGTTTAGTATAAATGAATGCTGTAATTATCTCTGTTCTAGTGATGATAGTTTTGAGTCTATTAAAAGTAAATGTTGTTTTGGCCATCTTATTTGCTGGATTAACAGCGGGTCTGGTTGCCGGCTTAAATTTAAATGAAACTTTGGAGCTCCTCATCTCTGGCATGGGAGGCCAGGCAGAAACAGCTCTTAGCTATATTCTGCTTGGGGTATTTGCCATGATGATTGCTTACTCTGGAATTACAGGGGTACTAGTTAAAAGGCTGATTAAAGTCTTAAAAGGCAAAAGAGGCTTCTTGCTAATGACAATAGCGGGGATTGCTTGTTTGTCCCAAAATGCAGTGCCCGTGCATATTGCTTTTATTCCAATTTTAATTCCTCCTCTCCTTCAGTTATTTGACCGAATGAGGGTTGACAGAAGGGGAGTTGCAGCAGCATTGACCTTCGGGTTAAAAGCACCATACGTAATGCTTCCCCTTGGATACGGATTTATTTTCCATAACATCATTTCAACTGAAATGAGTGCTAATGGCATGGAGCTTGCTGTCGGGGAAATATGGAGAGCTATGCTTGCTCCGGGAATCGGCATGATTGTTGGGTTGCTTATCGCTGTCTTTATTACTTATCGAAAGCCAAAGGACAGCAAGGTCACAAATCAAGAAAATCAAGAAAATGCTGCTGTCTCCAACGAGGAAGCACAATTTAAGAGAAAGCATATCTTTACTTTGTTTGCCATTGTAATAGCGTTGGTCGTACAGCTGCTAACAGAATCTTTAATTTTTGGAGCGTTAACAGGAATAATAATCATGTTTATGCTGACAGTTATTCCGTTCACCAAAGGTGATGAAATGGTAAATGACGGGATTAAAATGATGGGTATGATTGCTTTTGTTATGCTCATAGCTTCTGGCTTTTCAACCGTCCTGCAAGAAACAGGTGCGGTAGATGCTCTCGTTACTTCTGCTATAGCAACTGGCGGAGAAGCTAACCTTCTTACTGCTGCGATTATGCTGTTGGTAGGCCTGTTAATTACTATGGGGATTGGGACTTCCTTTGGTACGATACCTATTCTGGCTGCACTGTTTGTGCCATTTGCTTTAACGATTGGTTATTCTCCTCTGGCGACTGCTGCCTTAATAGGAACAGCAGGAGCAATGGGGGATGCAGGTTCCCCTGCTTCAGACAGCACACTCGGACCAACTTCGGGTCTTAATGCTGACGGCGGCCACCATCATATATGGGACACTTGTGTGCCTACGTTCCTACATTACAATATACCTTTGTTTATTTTTGGTCTGCTTGCGGTAATGATATTTTAAAAGCTGGCTCTGTAAAAGGATAATGGTGAATTCTATAAGTAATTTGATTGAGCTTCGTCTTTTAACGAAAATCATCTGTAACATATCGTAAAATTATAGCGAGACGTAAATGATAGAAAAAGCACTGTTTTTTTCATTAGGAAAACAGTGCTTTTTTGTATAAAATAATAACCGGTAACTGGTCTGGTTTGATTGATAAACGGTTCGACGCGGCAAGCTTATTGAAACATCCGAAAACCTGTCTTATGAAGGGTTCTATTAGGGAATAGGTCTGTTCATATCCTGTTAAAAAATAAAGATGAAATATATACAAGGCGGTGGCATAAGAATGGATGCTGGTAAGTTATATGACGTAATTGGAATAGGTATAGGTCCCTCTAATTTGGGTTTGGCAGCCCTTCTGGATCCATTAGAAGAAATAGACAGCTTGTTCTTTGAACAGAATACTTCGTTTGAGTGGCATCCTGGTATGCTCATAGACAAATCTGTTCTCAATTCAAGCTTTTTATCCGATCTTGTTACTTTTGCAGATCCAACAAATCCCTATTCATTTCTGAACTACTTACATAAGCATAATCGAATGTACCAATTCTTTTTTTATCAAAAATTTAACATTCCAAGAAAAGAGTATAACAGTTATGCAAAGTGGGTTGCTTCCCAACTCGGTGATTGTAAATTCGGGAGACAGGTCACAAATGTAGAAGATGGTACTGGTGACTGGTATGATGTGACTGTTTTTAATATTGAAACAGGAGAAAATCACTCATACAGGGCCAGGCATGTGGTTATCGGTACAGGAAGCACTCCGATGATTCCTGAAGACATTAAAGATGAAATGAATGAAGATATTTGTCACACCAGCTCTTATCTCTACAATGAAAAAAATATTAAAAGAGGAAGCCATGTATCGGTGATAGGCTCTGGTCAAAGTGCGGCAGAGGTCTTTTATGATCTGCTACAGGACCAAAAGCATTATGGTTATAAGCTTTCCTGGCTTACGAGATCACCCCAGTTTTTTCAAACCGAGGATGCGAAAGTAGGGAGAGAAATCTTTTCCCCTGATTTTGTTGATTATTTTCAGTCCTTAAGCTTCGATAGCAGGACAAGTGCTCTTCCCTATCTTGACCAGGCAAGAAAGCAAATAGAGCCTGGGGTGTTAGAGAACATCTATAATGAGCTGTATCATCGCTCCATTGAACGAAAGGATCCTGACGTCCTTCTTCAGCCTATGACTGAGCTTAGAGGGATTCGCTCGCTTTCTGAAGGGAATTATGAGCTCACTATGCATCAATGGCAAAAAAACATGTCCTATTCCCACATTACAAGCAAAGTGATTGTCGCAACAGGATATAAACCAAATGTGCCAAAATGGTTAAAAAAGTATAAGGATAAAATTTACTGGGAAGATGAAAACACCATGGTGGTTGGAAAGGATTATGAATTTCTGTTTAAAAAAGAGCGGCCTAATCATTTGTTTACTCTTACTAATTTGGACCAATCCCACGGAACCGGAGCGACAAATCTCGCTTTATCAGTTTATAGAAATCAGCGAATCATAAATAAAATTGCAGGTTATGAAAGGTATGCTATTCAAGAAGATACTATTTTTCAGCAGTTTATGCCTGATGAAAAATAATATGTGTGAGTTTGGCAGAAGTTTGTGAAAACATGTGAATTTTATTTTATTCGTTTTATTTCGTGCCATTGTGGAAAAACACTCCTTAGACAACGTTGTAAGGAGGAATATAACAATGAATAAAAAAGTATTATACTCAGCACTTTCTGGAATGTTAGCAGTAGGGATGCTAGGAGCATGCGGCGAAGACGATGGCGGTGACAATGGCGGAATGGAAGACGATCCAGGCATGGAAGATGATGGCGGAGTGGAAGACGACGGCATGGATGACGATGGCATGGACGATGACGACGATGATGATATGCTAGGCGACGATGATGACGATGATGACGATGATGATATGCTAGGCGACGATGATGACGATGATGACGATGATGATATGCTAGGCGACGATGATGACGACGATGACGATGATGCTTTTGACGACGATGATGATGACGATGATATGCTAGGTGACGACGATGACGATGACGACGATGATATGCTAGGCGACGATGATGATGATGATGATGACGATGATGTTTTAGACGATGACGATGATGATGCTTAATAGAATGACAATTTAATTTTTAAATAAAGAGGGCTATCAATAGATCGCCCTCTTTTTATCAGAATAATGATCTTGAACTTATTTATTTTATTTTATATTTTCATAAACTAGAAACTCCTCAGGAGGGGACATGATGAATAAAAGATTATTATATTCAGCATTGTCTGGTATGGTTGCGATAGGTGTTTTAGGAGCATGCGGTGAAGATGGAGGAGAAGATGCTGACAATGGTATAGATGATGATCCAGGGATGGAAGAGGACGAAGGTACCCTGGAGGAAAACGGTATGGATGAAAATGGAGATTTGGAAGATGATGAAGGGTTAGATGGAGATGGAATGCAAGAAACTGACGATCATGGGATGCAAGAAGATGAAGGTGAAGGAGACGCCTTGGACGAGGACGCAGAATATGACGGTGATGATGCGGGATTAGGCGAAGAAGAGGAAGATGAGGAACCTGAAATTTTAAATGATGATGAATAAAGGGCTCAAAGGAAGAATCATTGTTTACGAGATTTAAAAAATAGATTATTAAAAGGAGGAATATATTATGAATAAGAAAGTTTTATATTCTGCTTTATCTGGTGCGTTAGCAGTAAGTATGCTGGGAGCATGTGGTGAAGATGACGGAGGAGACAATGGCGGAATGGAAGAGGATCCAGGAGTAGAAGATAACGGAGAAGCAGACGAAAATGGTTTGGATGACGGTGGTCTAGACGATGACGACGATGCTGATCTAGACGAGGATGACGACGCTGAGCTAGATGAAGAAGACGAAGATGAGGATGACGACCTTCTAGATGGTGATGAAGAGGACGAAGAAGATGATGAAGACTTTCTAGATGGTGAAGAAGGCGACGACGGCTTTGATGTTGACCAGGAAGATGAGGGTACAGAAGAAGGCTTAGAAGAAGATGAAGATGGTTTTGATGTTGATCAAGATGGTGAAGGCACAGAAGAAGGCTTAGATGAAGAAGACGAAGAGGACGAGGAAGAATAATATTTGAATAGTAGTATGAGAGCTCTCAATTTCTGAGAGCTCTTTTTCGTTGAAAATTAATATAAAAATAGAAAACATGTATTAAAGAAACAAAGGTATGCTTTTTACTAAAGAAGAATTATATATAATGAGAGTCCACTAACTTTTTAATGGCAGGTGGCTTCTTCTATAATTAGAGCAACGATAATAGGGTGGTGGGTAGGATCATGGGAAACTTGCTTTTTCTTATTTTACTGCCATTTTCAGGAGCTTTGATTACAATGGTTATTGCTTTAAAAATGAAATGGATGCTAGAGAGAGAGGTAAATAATAAACAGCCTGTTTTTGCTTTTCATCTGTTTAATGTTATATTTACCCTTATGACATTTGGAACGATTTCTCTTTCTATAAGCGGCGTGGTCAGGGGAGGGATCAGCGAAAATGGCTGGGGAACTGCTTTTCTCTATGCATACGTGTTCCCACTCCCATTTCTTATTATTACGTACATGCTGATAGCTCCAATGTTTGAAAAGTATATGCGACCTTATATTGAAAGTGAAGATAGTAACATTGTTTACCTGAAGAAAAGACTATATAAAGGTAACAGGACAGACAAGGGATGAAAGGAGTTTTACCAGTGGCAAAGAAAAAGTATTATGTAGTTTGGGAAGGGCGGAAGCAGGGATTTATGAGTCCTGGGCTGACTGCCAAAAACAAGTACAAGGGTTTTCGGGTGCCAGATTTAAGTCCTATCCTTCAAAGGGAGAAGCACAAAAAGCATTTGGGGAAGAAAAAAGCAGTACTGGTAATAGAGCTGTGATCTCGGAAAAGGGGAATACCTCCCATCCCTATATAGAAGATAGTATATCAGTAGATGTCGGATCCCATGGGAACCTGGTTTAGTAGAATACAAAGGGGTACATACAAAAACTGGTGAGGTAGTTTTCATTCATGAAGGAATTGAAAAAGGAACAAACAACATGGGGGAATTCTTGGCTATTGTTCATGCCCTTGCTTTTTTAAAGGATAAAGAGAGCAATATCCCTGTTTATTCTGATTCCCAAACGGCCATGAAGTGGGTGAAAGAAAAAAAGGTAAAATCTACATTAAAAAGAGAGAAGGAAACGGAAGAAATGTGGTCCCTGGTCGAAAGAGCAGAATCATGGTTGAAACAAAATACGTATACAAACCCTATTTTAAAATGGAACACAAAAGAATGGGGCGAGATTAAAGCAGATTATGGAAGGAAATCTTAAGACGGATAGGTAAGAAAAATGCTGCAAACGTCTTATCAGACAGTTTGTATAAGGCAGTGGATCATTCGAAAGAAGGTTTAAAAATGATAACTCAAAGGGTACACATACGATGTAATATACTTACATTTCTTTAAAGGAGTGTTTCTCTTATGAGTAAGAAAGTTGCTGTCCTAATGACAAGTATGTTTGAAGACGTGGAGTACACTGACCCTAAAAAGGAGTTTGAAAAAGAAGGTCACGAACTCACAGTTATAGAAAAGGAAAAAGGAAAAACCCTTGAAGGAAAGCAGGGAGAGGCAAAAGTAACCGTTGATGCAGCTGTTGATGAAGTAAGCCCTTCTGATTTTGATGCTTTGTTTATCCCAGGAGGATTTTCACCAGATTTACTTCGTGCTGACGAACGGTTTGTTACGTTTTCAAAACACTTTATCGATGAAAACAAACCGGTTTTTGCTATATGCCATGGACCTCAGTTATTGATAACCGCTAAAGCACTAGAAGGCCGCAATGTGACAGGTTTTAAATCTATCCAGGTAGACCTTGAATACGCCAAAGCGAAAGTTCATGATGAAGAGGTAGTTGTTTGCCATAACCTTGTAACAAGCCGGGAACCAGATGACCTACCGGCGTTTAATAGAGAATCCTTAAAGCAGCTTCAATCGTAGTTTACAACGAAAAAAGTGCTCCCGAAATCGGGAGCCTTTTCTATATCTTCACTTAACAATAAGCAAAATCAATGAAAAAAGTCATTATTCGTGGTACATATTATATAAAGATACTTTATGAGAATCGAAGAAAAAAGGAGAGAATAGAATGGCACTAGCAACTTTTGCGGGAGGATGCTTTTGGTGTATGGTCGGACCATTTGCAGAAAGAGAAGGCGTAATTACCGTGACATCTGGCTATACAGGCGGTGAAACAGAAAATCCTAGCTATGAAGAGGTATGCTCCAATACAACAGGCCACGTAGAAGCCGTTCAAATAGAGTACGACTCTGAAATAATCTCCTATAAAGAATTACTGGATATTTTTGGAGACAAATTGATCCCACTGATCCGGGAGGACAGTTTAATGACCGGGGGGAGTCTTATCAAACTGCAATCTTTGTGCATAATGATTACCAGCTTGAAGTAGCAAAAGAATCAAGGAGGGACCTGAACGCTCACGGACCGTTTAACGCTCCTATTGTTACAAAGATTTTACGGGCAAAGCCATTCTATAAAGCTGAAGAGCATCATCAGGACTATCATGAAAAGAATCGTTTTCACTATCTTTTATATAAAAAAGGATCAGGAAGAGAAGATTTTATTAAAGCACACTGGGGGGACGGAAATGAAAAATAAAGAAGAGTTAAAAGAAAAAGCTCACTCCTATACAATTTGAAGTGACACAAAACAATGGAACAGAGCGGCCATTTGACAATGAATATTGGGACCATAAAGAAGAGGGTTTATATGTTGACATTGTTTCAGGAACGCCGCTTTTTAGCTCTCATGATAAATTCGATTCTAATTGTGGCTGGCCTAGTTTTACAAAACCTCTAAATGAGGAACAGATAGTAGAAAAAGCGGATTTTAGTTTTGGTATGAGAAGAGTGGAGGTAAGAAGCAAAGACGCCGATTCTCATTTGGGTCACGTTTTTACTGACGGTCCAAAACCGACAGGGCTTCGTTATTGTATTAATTCTGCGGCAATTAATTTTATTCCAAAGGATCAATTGGAAGAGTATGGCTATGAAGAATATAAGAATCTGTTTAATTGATGGAGAAAAGGGAAAAGTTTAAGTGGAGCAGAAGAATGGGTAAAATAATAATGACACTACAACAAGATCCCTAGCAGAAAATAGCTTAAAATCATGTTGATCGTTTAAGGAGGAGATTATATGGATCCGAAGCTACAGGAATTAATTGACGGTTTGAATGAGGATTTGGCTAACGAGTATGCAGCTTCTATTATGTACTCTAACTATGCAGCAGTGGTTTCAGGTTTATACCGCCAAGTGTTGAAGCCGTTTTTTGAAAGTGAAATATCAGATGAACAAGGTCATGCTCTTTATCTGGCAGAAAAAATCAAAACTTTGGGCGGTACCCCAACTACGAGAGCTGCAGAAGTAAAACAAACAACTGACGTTTATGAAATGCTCCAACATGCACGTCAGTCTGAGATTGATACTATTGAACGATATAAGAAAAGAGTTAAGCTGGCAGAAGAGCTTGGATTTGTAGAACTGCAAATTAAACTGGAAGATTTAATTGCTGATGAAACAGGCCATATGGAAGAACTAGACCGCCTGTTAGACGATCCTCGGCTTCAGTAACAGTAGATAAACCACTAAAAGCTCCCTGTCAATGTGACAGGGAGCTTTTAAGACTATCCCTAAAGCAGATAATGAATGAGCTATGGTTTATGATTTGATCAGGTTTGCCAATGCTGGACTTCGGAAATTAAATGATCCAGCTCTTGACTACAGGAGAGAGTTTCTTCAGAACTAAGCCAAATTTTTCAGCAGTCTCTAACATTTCTGTGCGCTTTTCCTCAATATTTTCTAATAAGGACATAGTTTTCCCTTCCTTATAATATAGTTATCAAAAAGTATAACAACAATTGGATTTTTCTCTACCCTTTTGACAGAAGAAGTCATAAACTTACATAAAAAGCCTTTAGAATAAGCGTTTTCAAGGACTGGAGGACATAGGACATGGGCAAGTTTCGCAAAGATAAACTAAAAGCTAAAATTAAAAAGTACCATGGAATATATAACTTTCCTGGAGAAAAAGAACGGGTAAAAGCAGATTATGAATTCTTGCCTGTAAATAATGATTTTCTTTTTTTTCAATGCTTTACTCCGGAATCTTACCAATATAATATACTGATTTTGCATGGATATTTCGACCATGCAGGAATGCTTTCAGAATTTATTCGTTACCTGACAGAAAATAAAGGGCGCGTGTTTATTATTGACCTGCCGGGACACGGGTTGTCAACCGGGGAGCAATACGTGATTGAGGATTTTACATATTACCAAAAGGTCCTGTATGTGATGGATCAGCAAATGAAACAATACGGTGCAGAAAAATACCATGTTATCGGCCATAGTACGGGAGGCGGGATCAGTGTCCAGCATGTACTCACCAAACCAGATCATCAGTTTGAAAGTCTTACTCTTATTGCTCCACTGGCACGTTCCAGTAAATGGCATTTATCGAAAGCAGGGCATTCGTTAATATCTCCTTTAGTCAAAGAGGTGCCAAGGAAAATACGGACCGATAAAGAAAATCCAGAGCTATCTGAAAGGATTAAAGAGGACCCCTTGCATGGCCCTTCCATTCCTCTATGCTGGCTCGAAGCAATGTTTGAGTGGGAAAAAGAAATGAGGCTCTAGAGCCAAGTCAATTTCCTGTTCATATTATTCAGGGTAATATGGACAGAACTGTGGATTGGAAATACAACCTTAGGTTTTTAGAAAAAAAATTTCCTAATGCTTTTTTTTACTTAGTGGACCAGGGAGGACACCACTTGCTAAATGAAAGAGACAGTATTAAGCATATGGTTTTTTCACTTATAACAAAAAAAATAATCTACAAAGCAGAGGATTTAACAAACAACATGTCAAATAAATAAAAGGAGAACAGCAGGGCTGCATACCTCTTTGCAGGTAAAAAAGAAATAAAAGGAGAAGACAGTTATGAGAGTGATGGAGGAATTGGAAAACCTATCCAAAAAAATGAATGAAGATCCGAAAGAAATTGAAGGGGTTGAAAAAACATATCAATTTGATATAACGGGGGAAGAAGAAGGGGTTTTTCAGATTCAATTTACCGATGGGCAGGTCCATTATCAAAAGGGAAAGCTTCATGCCCCAGATTGCACGCTAAAAATGAAAGACAATAATTTTCTGAAACTGGTTCAGGGAGAGTTGAATCCTGCGACAGCATTTATGACAGGGAAGTTGAAGATTGAGGGCGGGATGGGAAATGCACTAAAGCTGCAAAAAATTCTTGAGACCTACAATTGAATGACTGGTCATTCATTTACTCTATCTTTTAAGAGATACACAGCTGTGGCTAGACCATCTAACAGTGAGCAAAGTAGTGGCCGGCTGTGTGTAGTTTGCAAGTGAAATTGTCAACATGGGTTGCCGTTGTACAAGGGACTTAAAAAGCAATACACTGAACAGGTATAAAGAAAATCGCCTTCCTCGCCTTATGGTGAGGAAGGCGATTTTCTTTAACGTAAGCATCAAAAAGAATATAAGAAAGAGACTCCCATGTTTTCGAAAAATAAGGGAGTCCTGCAATCTTAAAGGGCAACGTTCTTTTTCCCTTTTTATTAATTCTGTGCTTGCTTCTCCCGAGGCTTGATTTTTACTTGCACTTCTCTGGACTGGCGTTCTTCCAAACGCTCTTCAATTTTGTCTAATGCAGACATATCTTCCAGCAGTTCACGTTTGTTTTCAGCAACAAGTTCTTCGAATGTGTGTCTAAGAGGTTTTCTCACAGATAATCATCCTTTATTTAAAATTGTCAATGACAGGAACATGTATATACAGTTATGTACCCTTATTTTACCGCATAAATGCAATAAAGTATAAGAAAAATGTTAATTTTTTTTGAATATTGTCAAATTATTTTATAATGAAAAAAGGATTTACAAAGGTGTATTAAATTGATAGAATATTTACAACTTTAAATTGATAAAGTTAAAGAGTTAGTGAATACATTTATATATAAATTAATTTTATTAGGAGGAGAGAGGAATGACTGTATCAGAAAAGAAAGCTATGGAAGATATGCAAAGGAAAATTGAGGAATTAACTGTAGAGTTAAGAGAGCTGAAGTATCACAACAGAAATGATTTTGAGAATCTAGATACTGACAGCTTTTTAACTGAAGTATATAACTAATATACATTCGTTTGTTTTTGAAATTCCAGATAAATCAATCGGTAATGAAGAAAGGTTTTATTTTTTTTTCTCAAAAGTGAACAAGTGCTCAGACAGCAATGCGACTCTTTATAAAAGAGGGGAGATTGGTATGGTTAAACTTGCTTCTGAAAAAGGGATCTACAGGATCACATTACCAACCCATTTCTTGTCGGCCCTGTTAACGTGTATATTATTAAAGGCGACACACTGACTTTGGTGGATACGGGCCCGGGCACTGATGAAGCCTGGGCCGTCCTGAAAAAAGAGCTAACCAGCCTTGGTATAGATCCGGAAGATATCGAACAGGTAATCATCACTCATCACCATCCTGATCATACTGGAATGGTCCACAAATTCTTTCGGAAGGCAAGAATTCTCGGTCACTGGAAAAATGAACCCTGGCTGCAAAAAGATCAGCATTTTTTGGCAGAGGTGAGGAGTTTCTTTCAATCTTTATCCCGGACAGCTGGAGTGCCGGATTTATTGACTGAAAAGATCATTCAAAATCAGGCAGCTTACCAAAAATATATAAGCACGGCATCTCTTACTTACCGTCTAAATAATGGAGACACTGTTCCTGGATTGCCAGGGTGGAGATCCTATGAAGTACCAGGACATGCTCAGAGTCATATTATTCTGTATGAAGAACAGACTGGTATAATAATTGGTGGGGATCATTTGTTGGCTCACATCTCTTCAAACGCTATTATAGAAGCCCCTTACAATAATAAAGATTCAAGACCAAGAACCTTGCTTCAGTACCGGGAGTCTTTATTGCTTTGTACTGAACTCCCTGTTTCGATGGTATATCCGGCCACGGGGACTCTTTTGATAAACCACATGCTTTGATAGAGAAACGACTAAACGAACAAAACAACAGAGCTGAGTATATATACCATATGATTAAGGACAACCCCGGAAAAACTGCTTTTGCTGTTTCAAAAGAGCTTTTTCCAAGGGTATACCAAAAGCAGCCTGACCTTACGCTATCTGAGGTTATTGGACATCTTGACCTGCTTCTTGTGCATGGAAGAATCAAAGAAGATTGTTTTGGAGATCAAATTATTTATTCTAATTATGAATGAGTATTCACTCATAATTAGAAGCCTTGCTGAAGGATATTTTCAGGTTAAAAAAACCTCTTTAGATGGGTATAGAGTACATTACAGTGCAGACGTTATGGTAAGATGATAACAAGCAAACTGTCTATACTCTGAAAGGAAGGCGGATAATTATGGAACCTCAAGAAAAGAAGGGGAAATCGGGTCTTCAAATTGGTATGGCTCTCGGTGGAATCATTGGTATTGGACTCGTAGTGGCAAATAAAAAAACCAGAGAAAATGTGTTTAGTGCAACTAAACAAACCGTTAGTACTGTAAACGAGGCTACGCGTTTTGTCTCTCAAAATCGAGATGAAATTATGCAGCAGTTGAAAAATACATCCCAGAGATTTTCAGAATTAATGAAAAAGGCCAGTGAAGATTTACAGTATATTTCTGATAAGGCGTTGGATTTAAAAGAAACAACAGTTGAATTTAAAGAAGTGACAAAGGAATCAGCCAAGAAATCCGTGAGCTCAAAAGTGAAGTGGAAAAAGAATTTGAGCAAAACAAAATAGCAGGAACAATTCCTGGTGACGTAGAAGCGGTAGAAAAGCTTCCTGAAGAAGGAGAAGAACCACTGGACCGAACACATTAATCCAGACAATGTTAAGAGGCTGGTACAAAACTCAGCTATTGAGAAGAGCTCTCACCATCGGTGAGAGCTCTCTTTTTTACGTCTCAAAAGCGCTGTCGATTCCTGTTCTGTTACAGTGGAGGATTTTCTATGTTTACTGCTAAAGCGTAAAGGCAATATATCCTATAACGAAACAGTTAGGTTATCGTCACTTAGAAAGGAGAATTGCACATGGCACTAGCAGAAGAATTACTAAAATATAAAGAAAAGAAAGATGATCATGGAGTTCTTTCAGTTTATCTGAATACCGATTTTGGTGAAGGGACACAGCACAATGGAGAGTGGAAAATCCGTCTGAAAAACGGGATGAAGAGGCTTCAGGAATATGTTGAAAAAAGCGGTTCTGACGAAGAACTAAAAGCATTTAAAAATATCAGCAAAAAAGGTTCACGAGCACATCCTGTCACAGCAGACAGATATGCAAAAAGGCATTGTTGTTTTCGCTTCTGCTGATGGCGGTTTTTGGGAAGAAACAAAGGTGCAGGTATCCCTTGAGAGCGAGTTTCATTGGGAGAAATCCCCGGTAGTCGAGCCCTTAGAAAAACTGGAGTCTACCTATCCTCCAGCAGGGCTTCTTCTTATCCAACAAAGAGATGTTATCTTGATCGACTCTGCAATGGGTGAGATAAGAGATGAAGTGAAATACAGCTGGGAATTTGAGACAGAAGACTGGAGAGAATATAAAGGGAATGCATCAAGTGACAGGCTGGCATCTGGCTCAACCCAGGTGGATGAGTTCCAGCATAGATTTGAAGAAAACCGTCTACGGTGGTATAAACAGCTTGGACCAATCATTGATAAGCAAGTGAAAAATAGAAATTTAAAAGGGGTTTATTTAATAGGAAATAAAGAATACGTCAAAGACCTAGAACAACACTTGAATAAAGAAATATTAGATGTTATTCCAAAAAACCTGTACTCCAAGCCAGCACATGAGATCTTAAATGAGGTGTACGGCGAATCAGTTCGATAAATATAGACAAGCTCCCAATCTGTTGGGAGCTTGTTTCATCGTTTTTTCAGATTCAAGGGATCTTTCCTTCTTTTTCTTTCTTGAGACTCAAACATTTGCATTCTGCCTGTATAAAGTCCCTCTCCCTGCCTGCGGCTTCTTTACGTGAAGAGAAGGAAGAATCCAACCATTCGACTTTCCTTATATCACGCTTTACAATAAGTAAGAAATACAGTCAAAAAAGGAGAGGGCAAGAGTGAAATTTATTATGCAGGAGCAGGGTTTTAGCACAGAGACTGAGTTTGGTTCTTTACAAATTTCAGGAAACGAAAAATATGGTTTCCGTCCGTATCAGCTGCTCGTTTCTTCGATTGCGGTCTGCAGCGGCGGCGTACTAAGAAAGGTACTTGAAAAAAAACGTATAGAAGTAAGAGATATTACAGTCGATGCTGACGTTACGCGTAATAATGAAGGGGCTCAAGAGATTCAAAAAGTACACCTGCATTTCGTCATTAATGCTCCTAATGCAAACGATGAGCAAATAAAGAAAAGCCTGGAAGTGACAAGAAAGAATTGTTCTATGGTCCAATCTGTTCAAGAAAGTATACATATTACAGAATCATTTGAACTAGTATGAAATCTCTCCTTGTCACAGCTTTATGGCTGACAGGAGGGGCAGTTTTGCAGGGGACAGCCATGGCTTTATTTTTGTTTCCCTATGATATTCCGTCAGGAGGAGCAGCGGGCGTGACAATACTATTTCACCACTGGTTTTCTTTTCCTCATGAATATACGTTATGGGGATTGAATGCGGTTATGCTGGCTGGTGCTTGTCGCTGGATAGGTGTAAAAAGTGCTCTTAAAACTTTGTATACCGTCTCAGCTGCTTCCTTCTCTATATTTCTTTTATCTTCCTATGTAAGGTTTGACTCTTTCCCGGGAATGATCTCTATTCCGGCTGGAGCTTTACTTTTTGGCTTAGGAGTAGGCTTATTGTATTGCAAAGGAGCTTCTTCCGGTGGGTTCGCAATACTGGCTCATATCATTTATCGTCTTAGCGGTGTGCTGCCGGGACGTCCATTGTTCTGGATGAATATGTCTATATTTTTACTATTAGCTATTGTGATCGATGTATGGGTGTTTTTCGTAGCTTTGCTTACCCAGTGGATTAGCACCTCTTTAATAAATGTGACTGTAAGAACTTATGAGAAGTCAAGTAAGGAAAAGTATAATAACGATTACCTTCCAACATAGGATATGAGAGAGCGGGCTCTGGCAAGAAATGAGGGTGAAGAGGTTGAAGGAGAAGCAAAAAACACATGAACTGGATTTTACCGAAGGAAGCATTATGAAGAAAATGATTTTTTTCTCATGGCCTATTTTCTTCGGTAATTTACTACAAAGCTCGTATCAGATCATAGACAGCTTATGGGTAGGAAACTTGCTTGGTGCTGAAGCACTTGGAGCCATCGCCATATCCAGTACCGTAATTTTTACGGTCCTTTCTTTTATTATTGGAATTAATGGCGCTACGTTAACAGTGCTTTCTCAGCGAAAAGGTCAAAAAGACGACGAAGGACTTAAGGCTTCATTAAACACCTTTGTCTTTGTATTAGGAAGTCTCGCGATTATTATGGGTATTGTTGGTTTTTTCTTAGCACCCTATATTTTACGTTTTATGGGTACCCCAGACACCATTATGCCGATGGCTCTATCTTATTTGCAAATCAATTTGATCGGCATTGTTCTCTTGTTTGGATACAATTTTATCGGAACGGTTTTAAGAGCTCTGGGCGATAGTAAAACCCCCCTTCGTTTTATCATGATGGCTGTCGCTTTAAATGCTGTATTGGATCCTTTGTTTATTTATGTCCTGGATTTAGGGATCAATGGTGCTGCGTATGCAACGATTGTTTCTCAGGGATCTGCTTTCATATTTGGCCTCCTGTATTCCATTCTTAAAAGAGGAGTGCCCTTTTCAATACCCTTCTTGCCCCCTTTGGAAGAGTTTAAACGAGTCTTTAAGCTCGGCCTTCCATCCGGTCTTTCAATGATGGCCATTTCCGCAGGGGTTCTTGCAATTATGACGGTAGTGACAGCATTTGGTGATACCGTCGTAGCGGGATATGGTGCAGCCCAGCGAATAGACAGCCTTATTATGCTTCCAGCTTTAACTCTTGGATCGGCCATTAACAGCATGGCAGGACAGAACATTGGAGCAAGGAAGTGGGAGCGTGTAGGAGACATTGCAAAAAGCGGAATGATTCTAATTCTTGTAGTAACCATCACGATAAGCTTGTTTGTCTTTCTATCGGCAGAATACTTAATGAGAATGTTTGTGGATGATCAGGCAACCATAGAATTTGGTACGGTTTATCTACAGTGGGTTGCTTTTTTCTATCCATTTCTAGGCATAAACTTTGTTCTGAACGGTATTGTAAGAGCGGCTGGAGCAATGTTTCAAGTACTGGTGTTAAATATCCTTTCCTTTTGGATCCTGCGTTTTCCCCTGGCCTGGTTTTTTCATCCTGGCTTGGAGCAGAAGGGATTGCGTTAGGAATAGGCGTAAGCTTTATTATAAGCAGTCTCTTCGCCGTTGGGTATTACAGGTTTGGTAAATGGAGAAAAATAGATCTCTTTGAACAAAGATCATAATTAGTGAAAAAAAGAGTCCTTCCAAAAGTCTTAAGGCGGCAAGTAAGCCATATATGACTTAAGGAGGGGCTCTTTTCTTATGGAATATTCATTTCTAGAATATTTCTCTAATTGTCGGATATTTTTCCTACTCCCTGAAAACAATAGAAAAAAACAAAGAAGGAGGATATCTCCGATGAAAATATGGGTGCTGCGATTAATCGTCGTTTTGCTAATACTAATACTTCCGGTTTCTGGAGCAGCGTTAGCTGAAGAAAGTGAAAAAGCAGACGATAAACCAGATTATGTCTTTGATATTTCAAAAGAGAATACATTTTCAAGCAGTACAAAAGATGAGCCGTTTCTGCATCCAAGCTCTCTTTCCAAGGAGTTAATTGAAACATCAAATGTTCCTGTAATGAACCCGGAGCTAATACGAATTTTAAATGAAACAACCATTGATGGTTCAAAGTTTGCTTTTGGCTTCAAAGCCTCCATATTCCTTGGCGAGTGGGCGTTATGCTACGAAGGGGAAAGCTCTGAAGCAAATTGGGAGTATGAAAAGGTAAACACGAATTCCTTTGATAATCGGGGCGGGAACGAAACCTTTGCTTTAAAGTATAAACAAGACCAGGCAAAACGAGTAAAAGGGGAAATTACAGCGGACATTCCTGATGGAGATGAAGTAAAAAAAATGATGGTCCTCCATGCGGCTAAAGAAACAAAGCTTCCTGTCGCAATGGAGACAACAATTGGGAATGGAACAGAGCTTGATCATGCTTACCGTGTAAACGGGGGGCAGTCAGGGTCATTGCATGGGTATGTTCCAGCTGTAAAAGAAAAAGGAAGCGTCACCTATGGGGAAGTATATTTAGTCCTAAGAGGCGGAAAGCAAATGATTGAAGTTAAAAATGTGACGCAGCAGGATGTGCAGGCCTGGCTCCCTGTCCAAAACCATCTTTCATTAAAGTTTATCCCAGGAAATTAAAAAAGGTGCCCCCATCAGCGTAAAAGAGCAGCACGGTGTTGGAGGCACCTTAATTTTGTTACAAGGTAATATTAGAGGACAGCTTTGTGAAATCTTTGTTTTTGTAATAAGCGTTTTTTACAAGAACATTGGGGCCTAGGCATTTCACTGCAGGGCAATGACAATTTAAAGAGCGAGCAAGGTTACTATTTAACCAGGAATTATAAGCATCAGGTAAGCTGGTGTGCTTAATATTGCCTAAAGAAGGCTCATCCCCAAAGTCAGTAACAATGATTTCACCGTCAAATATGTTAACGTTTAGGCGTGACCGCCCGTCAGGATCGTTTCTTACCGTGACACCTTCTTCATTGTATAAACGTGTAAGTAATTCCAAATCTTCATCACTAGAGCTGCAGGCGTAAAATGGAAGCGTACCAAAAAGCATCCATGTATCCTTATTTCGGTGGTCAAGCAAACGATGAATTCCTTCACGAATCTCTTGCAAGGAAGCAGGCTTGAGGGAGCTCGCAAAATCACTTGGGTACATTGGGTGAACTTCATGGCGTCCGCATCCCATCGAAATAATTTGATCATGAATGTCCTCGAGATGAGGAAGAGTTCGTTTATTGAGCATGGTTTCAGCAGAGACCATCACACCTTGAGATGAGAGAATTTTAGCATTTTCAACCATCCGGTCAAAATAAGCTTCAGCTTGCTTTTGAGATGGTTTTTTGTTCATCATGGAAAATCCGATGTCAACAAAGTCATCTTTACTTCCATAATTATGCGAAATATGAAGGACATCCAAATAAGGGATGATCAGTTCATAACGATTAATATCAAGCGTGAGATTTGAATTTATCTGTGTCTTGACCCCTCGCTCATGGGCATATTTCAGCAAAGGCACTACATAATCTTTTACAGATTTCATAGATAGCATAGGCTCCCCGCCTGTAATGCTGAAAGCTCTCAAATTTGGAATTTCGTCCAGGCGTTTGATGAGTATATCCAGCGGCAGGGGTTCAGGGTCTTTGGGCTGGAGCATATAGCCTACAGCACAATGCTCACATCGCATGTTACATAAAGTGGTTGTCGTAAATTCTATATTAGATAGCTGAAGAGAACCAAACTCTTCTATATCCTTATAGCTTCCCATGCATCCGTTGCTGGGGCCTGTGGTTCATAAGTATTTGTTCGCATCAAAGATGCTCCTTTTCTTCATAGTTCCGTTCTTTCCAAATGGTATTCCTGAATAAGACAACCCTTATCTTACCTTAAAACAAGGAAAAGAGAAAGACGTAATAAGGCTCCTCTCTTGTTCTTTCGTTTGGCCTTTGGTATGGTAACTCCAAAAAGAAGGATTGTTGTGTATGGGAAGTCCTGTTTACGACAAAGTAAGGCAATTGGAATATTTGCAGAAAAGAGTTGAGTTAATGAGTCATATGCTTGAGGCGCTGGATCCAGCTGAAGCTGATATTAATGACTTAAACAGGTTTCAAGAAATGCTTGATCAGGTTAAAATTAAGACCAACCAATTTCAAAAGAACTGGGAGTAGAGAGACATGGATTTATTTTTAATACGACACGGAGAATCAGAAGGGAACAGAGCGGGGAAATTACAAGGATGCCAGGACTTCCCCCTGTCGGTTGAAGGGAAAAAGCAAGCTTTGCTGCTTGGACAGTTTCTTAAGTCAACAAAACTTGATGCTTTATACAGCAGTGACCTGTCAAGGGCTTATGAAACAGCAAAAGCAATTGAAAAGTATCAGCACGTACCGCTTATAGCTTCAGAAGCCTACCGGGAAATTCACCTGGGACCTTTTGAAGGAAAAACAAGAGAAGAAATTTACAAGGAATTTCCTGATATGAGAAACAAAAACCTTCTGACATCAGGAATAGAAGGAACAGAACAGGTAGGAGTAATAACTGAAAGATGTAAGCAGCTCATAAACGGGCTGAGTGAAAAGCACCAGGAGAAAACAATTGCACTTGTTTCTCACGGAGGGTTTCTTTCCATCTTTTTAATGTTTCTGATGCTTGGTGATGACTGGTACCAATTCCACAGACCTTTTCGTCTTGGAAACACTGGTGTAACAAAGATCACAGTAAAACAAGAAGGGAATCCAGTGATTCATTATATTAATCGGGATACGCACCTGGCTTCTAAATACTGATTCCAGGGGCACTATATTCCACAAAAGACAAACACCCCACATGTTAGAATTTTGCTCTAACATGTGGGGTGTTTTTTAGGACTGTTTGGTTTCAGTCTATTAGTTATTAGTCAGCTGGTGCATACTCGATAGGAGATCCTGGTCCAAGGTCAATTCCAAAGAGCATCCATACGATCAGCATAATGGTCCAAACAATCGTAAATATGATGGAATATGGAAGCATAACTGAAACAAGGGTTCCGATTCCCATTTTCTTATCATATTTTTGAGCAAACGCAATAATAATCGCAAAGTACGTCATTAATGGCGTAATGATGTTAGTTGTTGAATCAGCAATACGATAGGCCATTTGTGTGAGCTCTGGAGAATAGCCTAGCTGCATCATGATTGGGACAAAGACAGGAGCCATAATTGCCCATTTTGCAGAGGCGCTTCCTATAAATAAGTTGATAAAGCCCGCTACAATAATGAAGGCTATTACCAGAGGGATTCCCGTAAAGTTTACACTTTGAAGGAACTCAGCGCCGTACACTCCCAGGACTAGCCCCATGTTTGTTTCATTAAAGTAAGCAACAAATTGACCGGCTGTAAAGGCAAGGACAATGAACATTCCCATTGCAGCCATTGTGTCAGACATTTGATTTGCTACGTCTTTATCATTTTTAATGGTTCTTGTTACCATGCCATACACAAGACCTGGAACAAGGAACAGAATAAGAATAACAGGTACTAACGACTGCATAAATGGCGACTGGATAATAGGCTGAGGATCTTCTCCGCGCATAGGTCCCCACTCAGGTACAATTAGAAGTGCCATTAGGATACTAGTGATGACAAAGGAAATGACAGCCCATAAGAGTCCTTTCTTTTCTGAAGCTTCAAGGCCATTAAGTGATTCTCTGTATTCCCCTTTGTATTCTCCTAAACGTGGTTCTACGACTTTTTCAGTAACTATACTTCCTACTATAGAAAGAACAAATACTGAGGCAAAAATAAAGTAGTAGTTCATTGCAATATTCATAGTCTCTGCGTAAGCAGGGTCTATGGTTGCAGCAGCCTGGATAGTTAATTCACCGAGCATTGGATCTGTTGCAGACAAGAACAAGTTCGCACTGAACCCTGCAGAAACCCCAGCAAATGCAGCAGCCAGCCCAGCTAATGGGTGACGTCCTAATGCCGCAAATATTACTGCTCCTAATGGAGGAAGAACTACGTATCCAGCATCTGATGCTACGCTGGACATAATACCGGCAAACACCAGGCCGAAAGTGATCAGACTTTTTGGAACCGAAAGTACGAAGCCCCTAAGAGCCGCACTAATTAGTCCTGACCTTTCAGCAACCCCAATCCCGATCATCGTGCAAGTACCACGCCGAGAGGAGCAAACCCAATAAAATTATCAACCATGCTGGTAAATAAATACTCGATGCCGTCAGCTGATAACAGGTTAGTGACTTCTACTGTCTCCCCCGGCTCAGCAGGATCATCTACAGTGATACCTACTGCAGAAAGAATGGCTGATACAAAGATAACGACAACAGCTAAAATAGCGAAGAGTGTTATAGGATGAGGGAGTTTGTTCCCGACAACCTCAACCTGTCGAGAGCTGCTTGTGTGAATTTTCTGTTTTTAGCCATAAGTAGACTCCTTTCTAAATAATGTAAAAATTTATACCACAGGCTTTTACGGCAGACATCAATTCGAACAAAGTAACATTATAAGTATAGGATAAGATTTTTAAAAGAGTTTTAGGCAAAGTCTTAATCTTGGTAAAATATCAATAAATCAAACAAATGATTATACCCCTTGGATCTGTTAGTTAAACACCTTTTTATGTGCTTCTTTCTAAATGTTGTGAAAACGCTTATAATGAAAGGGAAAAGATAATAAAGGAGAGGGAGATTGTGAACAATTTCAAAGAAAGTATGTACCAGTTAATTGTAGAAACTTCTACGAACCTGCCGTATGATGTGCGGAAAGCGATAAAGCAGGCAAAGGCACAGGAAAATGCAGGAACCAGAGCAGCTTTGTCATTGTCAACGATTACGGAAAACATATCAATGGCTGATGAAGAAGTTTCTCCAATCTGTCAGGATACCGGCATGCCGACATTTAAGATTAAAGTTCCTATAGGAGCAAACCAAATTGAAATAAAAAGGGAAATTGAAGAGGCTCTTGTACAGGCCACGGAAGATGGTAAGCTTCGTCCTAACTCCGTTGATTCATTGACTGGAAAAAACAGTGGAGATAATCTTGGCCCTGGTACTCCTGCCATGTACTTTGAACAGTGGGAAAAAGATTACATAGATGTAAGGTTAGTCTTAAAAGGCGGCGGCTGTGAAAACAAAAATATTCAATACAGTCTGCCCGCTGAGCTTGAAGGACTGGGAAGAGCGGGACGTGATTTGGACGGCATAAGAAAGTGTATTATGCATTCAGTCTACCAAGCGCAAGGACAAGGCTGCAGTGCAGGTTTTATTGGTGTCGGCATCGGCGGTGACCGTACGTCCAGTTATTCATTGGCAAAAGATCAGCTGTTTCGTTCAGTAGACGATGTAAATCCAAATCAGGAATTAAAGAAGCTTGAAGAGTATGTCCTTGAAAATGCGAACAAGCTTGGGATTGGAACAATGGGATTTGGAGGGGAAGCCACTCTTCTTGGCTGTAAAGTGGGTACTATGAACCGTTTACCTGCAAGCTTTTTCGTTTCTGTAGCCTATAACTGCTGGGCTTTCCGCCGTCTTGGAGTAGCCATTGATCCTCAAAATGGTGAAATTACTGACTGGTACTACCAGGAGGGTGAAAAAATTGATTTCGCCGAAGAGGCGAAAAAAGAAGCACAGGAAGCTACTGGAGAAGAGGAAGTAAAGCAAGTAGTATTGCAAGCTCCTGTAACTGAAGAACAAATTCGCGAGCTTAAGGTAGGAGACGTTGTCGTTATTAACGGAGATCTTCATACCGGAAGAGATGCTATTCACCACCATTTGATGAGCCATGATGCTCCAATAGACCTTAATGGCCAAATCATCTATCATTGCGGCCCTGTTATGCTAAACGATAAAGAAAAGGCTGGCAGGTCAAAGCAGCGGGCCCGACCACGAGTATCCGGGAAGAACCATACCAAGGTGACATTATGAAGAAATTCGGTATTCGTGCAGTAATTGGTAAAGGTGGCATGGGACCAAAAACGTTGAAAGCTCTTGAAGAACATGGAGGTGTGTACCTCAACGCCATCGGAGGTGCTGCTCAGTACTATGCTGACTGTATTAAAGATGTAAAAGGAGTAGATTTAATGGAATTCGGCATACCTGAAGCAATGTGGCATTTGGAAGTGGAAGGCTTTGCTGCAATTGTTACGATGGACTCTCATGGAAACAGTCTTCATGCCGATGTGGACAAGTCTTCTCTTGAAAAACTTGGTCAATTTAAAGAACCTGTGTTCAGCTAAAATAGAATTAATAAATGTAAAATGAGGGTATCCCAATTGCAGACTTGGGATACCCTCATTTCTGTTATACTTTTTCTTCCCACGTTTCCTGTTCAAAGCTCTTCATATTATTTTCCGTTTCTTGTGGGAAGGCAGTACGGAAGTGGTGAGAATCTGCCTCTATGACTTCAACCATTTTTGCAATCATATCTTCCGGATCGTACTGCTCTTCAAGTACTTTTTCCGTTTCCGTTTCTGCGATAGAATCTCTGCTGGTGAAACCTTCATTTTGATCATACCATTTCCATTTTTCTTCAAACATGCGGTCATTAAAGCCTGTTTCAAAAGGTCCTGGGTTTATTGTTGCCACCTGTACGTTAAACTCCTCAAGCTCTGCTTTCATGGTTTTGACTAAAACTGAATTCCTAATCATTTCCTTTTTGTGGAGGCGGGATAATTTATACGTATTGAGCCACACTAAGGTAAAAAAAGGGGCCATGGGCTTATGAGGCATTGGGCAGTATGGGTTATGGCAGTAGTGCTGCTAGGAACAGGATTGTTTTTTATTCAACACTCAGTGACAGATGCAAAACAAATCAGCAGTGAAGTATTAAACTGGAATTTCAAACCGGCAAAAGATCAGCAGCCAGCTGATGCTGATCCTCATTATAAAGAATTATTAAAGGAATACGATGGGGTATTTATGGGGTGTCCCCAGGATAAAAGCTTGTACCTTACTTTTGATAACGGGTATGAAAATGGGTATACAAAGCAGGTGTTAGACGTACTCAAAGAGAAAGAAGTGCCTGCAGCCTTTTTTATTACGGGACATTACTTAACGACAGAAACAGACTTAATTAATAGAATGATTAAAGAAGGGCATATTGTTGGCAATCATTCATACCATCATCAGTTTGCCGGAAGTAAGTGAAGAAAGAGCAAAGAGAGAGCTGACGAAACTAAAAGAAGAATACAAAGAAATAACTGGTGAGGAATACATGCCTTACTTGCGTCCCCCGCAAGGTAAGTTCAGTGAAGAGAGCCTTTCGTTAAGCAGGGACTTAGGATATATAAACGTGTTCTGGTCACTTGCTTATAAAGATTGGGAAACAGATAACCAAAAAGGGGCAGATTATGCCTATGAACAAATTATGAATCGTATCCACCCAGGGGCTATTATGCTGCTTCATTCCGTTTCCAAAGACAATGCGGAAGCCTTAGGACGTGTCATTGATGAATGCAGAAAGCAGGGCTATGAATTTAAGAGTCTGGACGATTTAATGATGAAAAAAACAATGAGGAAGTTTCACCCCTAATCCATGATAAAGCTGTTTCTGCCTCCCTTTGGGCTGCTGAGACAGCTTTTTTACTATTTCTACATATAGGAAAGAGAATGAGCATAAATATGCAATGAAGAGAAGGGAGTGGGTTGTTATAGGGGTTAAGCTGATTAAAATATCTGTTATTTATTTCTTTGCCGCAGTATTGTTTGGTCTATTTATGTCAATGACTTATGAATTTCAGTACACCGGAGTTCATGCCCATTTAGCGCTGCTGGGATGGACTTCAATGACGCTTGCTGGCCTTATTTACCACCTTTTTCCGCGGGCAGAAAAGAGTAATCTGGGAAAATGGCATTTCTGGCTGCATAATATTTCCCTCCCTATTATGCTTGGTTCTTTATTTATGGTCATCCGCGGATATGAAGCATTTGGCCCGATTATAGGTATTGGGGGAATTACATTAGCCATAGGGGTCGTGTTGTTTGTCATTAATGTGTTTCGAAATGTAAAGTGAAAAAAGGAGCTCACTCTGGTTATTGGATAACCAGAATGAGCTCCTTCTGTTAATTCATAGTGATTTGCTGGCTTAAAGCGTCCGCCACCGTCTCCAGGGTAGAAACGTCAGTCACATCAAAGGCGATTGGTTCTTTGCTTTTTACTACAAGTATACCTACTTCTTTTCCGTTCAGATCTTTAAGCGAAAAGCTGAGCTGTCCGTTATGCTCCCAGCTGTTATTATTTTCCTCTGAAGCACTGGCCATCAGCCGCCATTGTTCGTTCTCTCCTACATAAACCCCGCACCAGTCAATGTAAGGCACATGTTCTACGAGACGTTCAACGGTTTCTTTAAAGATTTCGGCCGGTTTGTCTTTTTTGTACACAGCCGCCATAATATGTATGGAAGCAACATCCGTGGCAATTGACAAATCAATGATCCCCCTTTTAAATTGGCAGCTCTGTTAATTTTTTTATTTATCTTCACATGCAGCCGGCATTCGTTTCACCTTCAAAGGGCCAGCTGTATTGTAAGAGTTTGCCAGAGCTGAATAAATAAAACAAAAAAGCCATAGCTGCTTTTTGTTTAGTCACATCCATTTTAGCAAAGGACAAGCCGTTACTGTTCTAGAAAGTTTAGGAAGTGGAAGAAAACATGGTAAGATAAGTTGTTATAGAATTCCCTTTTCTGGAAAGAGAGGAGAAACCATGTGGAAAGAAGAAATCATGCTTCCTGCTCCTATTAGTGTACCGGTAATGCTTAAACGGCTGCACGTAGATCCCGTGCATTCAGTTGATGAAGAAAAAAGAACAGTAAGGGTCCCCATAGAAAAAGGTCACGCTAAAGAGAGTCTTCTCGTTCACTTTGTCAGCGATGACAAAGTTGCTGTTAAAGGGAGCCAGATAGAAAAAGAAGTTGCGCTGCCACATCTTAACAATATATTTTTATGGCATAGGGATGCTGGTGAAATATCAGCTTTTTTGAAATCAACAATGCTGGATCCCATTGTAGAGCGCTTCAAAGGTGTCCCGCTTGTGTGTGATTTTGATTTATATGGATGTTTAATAAAAACCATTATTCACCAGCAATTAAATATGACATTTGCCTATCAGCTTTCATCTCGATTTGTTTTCCAGTTCGGTGAGAAAGTAAATGGGGCCTGGTTTTATCCTTCTCCGGAGATGATTGCAGAACTAGAGACAGAGGACTTAACATGCCTTCAGTTTAGCAGAAGAAAAGCAGAGTATGTGATTGATACCTCACGATTAATAGCGGATGGAAAGCTTGACTTAGAAGGTTTGCGGGCAAAGGAAGATAACGAGATCATTAGTATATTAACCGCCATTCGGGGGGTAGGGCCCTGGACAGCTGAGTGCTTTCTCCTTTTCGGTTTAGGGAGAGCGGACCTTCTCCCTGCTGCAGACATCGGAATTCAAAATGCGTTAAAAAATTGCTGGAACTTCCTAATAAGCCATCCAAAGAAGAAGTGATTGAATGGAGTGCAGCATGGTCTTCATATAAAAGCTACGCGGCATTATACCTGTGGTTAAGCATTGAAAATGAAAGTAGAGTGAAAATCAATGAATAAACAAAAATCAGCCTCTCAAATCAGCATTAAAAAAGGCCAGCGTTTTCCACTTACTATAAAACGGTTAGGGATAAACGGAGAGGGTGTCGGATTCTTTAAAAGACAAGTAGTATTTGTTGAAGGAGCACTGCCTGGTGAAGAGGTAGTATGTGAAGTGAAAAAGGTTCATCGCAACCACGCAGAAGCTGTTGTCCGTTCAATCCGCAAGGCCTCTCCACACCGAACGGACGCACCCTGTCCTGTTTTCGAAAAATGTGGGGGATGCCAAATACAGCACCTTGCCTATGAAAGGCAGTTAACAGAGAAGAAGGACCTTGTTGTTCAAGCATTCGAAAAATATAATAAAGGACTGGACATCAAGGTGAAAGATACGTTAGGCATGGATGACCCCTGGCATTACCGAAATAAAAGTCAATGGCAGCTGGCACTGAAAAGGGCGAGGTTATTGCAGGACTATATGCTATGGATTCCCATCGTTTGATCGATTTAACAAAGCCGGGATGCATGGTGCAGCATCCTGTGTTAAATAAAGTCAGTATTGAAATAACACGTATCTTCAGGGACTTTAATGTGCCAATTTACAATGAGAAAAAGAAAACCGGCGTGGTACGTACTATCGTTGTTCGCACAGGGTTTTCAAGCGGTGAGGTGCAAGTAACGCTTATTACAGCAAAGCCTGAGCTTCCTAGGGAAAAAATTATAATAAATGAAATAAATAGAAGGCTCCCAGAAGTGAATTCTGTATACCAAAATATCCAGCCAACCTCTTCTTCAGCCGTTTTCGGAAAGAAAACTATCCACTTATGGGGGAAAGAAACACTGCTTGAAGAGCTTAAAGGAAAGTCGTTTCATTTATCACCGCAAGCTTTTTTTCAGCTTAATCCTATTCAGGCAGCTGTTCTTTATGATGAAGCAAAAAAGGCAGCACATTTAACAGGGAAAGAAAAAGTAGTAGATGCTTATTGCGGGACAGGAACGATTGGACTTTGGATGGCTGATCATGCCCAAGAGGTTCGAGGTATGGATACAATCAAGGCAAGTGTAGAGGATGCAAACCAAAATGCAGCTGATCATGGATACAGTCATGCAAGTTTTGAAACAGGAAAAGCAGAAGAGGTTCTTCCCCGGTGGGTAAAGGAAGGATGGGGGCCGGATGTGATCATAGTGGACCCGCCGAGAAGCGGATGTGATCAGGCTCTCCTTCATACAATAAAGAAAACCTCTCCCCGCAGATTCGTATATGTTTCCTGCAACCCTTCTACTTTGGCAAAGGATTCATCCTTTCTTTTGAGAAATGGCTATGACATTAATTATGTACAGCCGGTTGATATGTTTCCTCAAACAGCCCAGGTAGAGGCAGTCGCAAGCTTTGTGAAAAAGCAGAGGGGTTCTAAATGAGAGATGTGGCTTATTACCCTTTAAGCGAGGACAAAGAACTGGTCATAGCAGCCGATTGCAGCGGAGGAGTTGGTGAGAAAGCATCTGATGAGGTAGAGGCGTCTTATGAACTCGTAGGGAAGTATAGCGCCAGAGTAGCAGTCATGGAAGCGTTGAGTGTCGGAGCTTCTCTAACAGGGATCTCTCTTCACAATTTTTGCGGACAAGAGGAATGGCCGAGGCTGGTAAAGGGCGTACAAGAAGTTTTGACTGAGACAGGGTATCCTCACCTTCCCTTAACAGGAAGTACAGAGAGCAACATGAATATGGTCCAGTCTGCCTTTGGAGTTACCGCAATCGGCACCGTTTCACCTGAAGCAAAGAAGACAGAAAAAACTCCCGAAAATGCCGGGTTTGCTGTCGTAGGCACACCACTGTGGGGGGACAGTGTGTTAGCGAAAAAGGATAAAGTTCTTCCTCTTTCTCTTTTTCGTTCTCTAGTCGACCACCCAGGGGTTTATGAAATAGTACCTGTAGGTTCCAAGGGAATTAAATTTGAACTAGATATCTTATGTCAAATGAACTCTTTGAAGCCTTTATCAGTTTCTGACAGCCCATTTGACCAGTTTTCGTCAGCAGGACCCGCCACCTGTGTAATAATCTCCTTTGACATGAAGATAAAAGAAGAGTTAAAGCAAATGAGCAGTCCTTATATTACATTTTTTAGTAGACAATAAACTTGGCAGCAGGTGATAAATAAATCCTGCTGCTTTTTTATTTGGGATAAGCAGGAGTCAAAGTACAGGCAATATAATAATAATGATAAAATATATATTAAAAGCAGGTGGCCGCTACATTGGCAGAAATATGCAAAAGGAAGGGGCGATAGGGATGAATTCATTAAATAAAGCGAACCCTTTTCAAAGAAAGTTTGATAACTTAGAACAGTTTGCTGATTTTTTGAGTGAGATTATTCACTGTCCGGTAACAATAGAGGATGCAAATCATCGTTTGCTTGCGTACAGTTCCCATGACAATAAAACAGACGCTGCACGGGTAGCTACCATCATTGGCAGAAGAGTTCCAGAAAAAGTGATTAACAGACTTTGGAAAGATGGAGTCATCCCTGCGTTAAATAAGCAGGACGAGCCGGTTATTATACCTGAAATCGACGATATTGGATTGGGAGATAGAGTAGCTGTGGCCATACGCAAGGGGTCTGAGGTCCTTGGGTACATTTGGATTGTGGAAGCAGCACACAAGGGGGATCAGGTCGATCGTAACTTGCTTACTTTGGCTTCTGAAAAAGCTAAGAAACTCCTCCTTCATGTGAGCAGACAAAAAGTTAAACGGGAAAAGGATTACCAAGAACTTTTTTGGGAACTGCTTACTGGAAATATTCATTCCCATGATGAAGCAGTTGACAGGCTCAGCAGCATAACCCCCAGTGTACCCCCATGTTTTTCGGTGATGGCTTTTCAAATCCAAGGAAAGCTGGATGACTCTATACATAAAAAAATTACGTATTTAATAAATACTCAGCAGCAAGTAAAGGTCCTGCTCCACACACTAGATGACCGCTTGCTCCTTCTTTTGGCATCGACTTCTGAGGAAAGCAATTCCCTCTCTTCAATAAATAACTTTGCCTTACTATTTTTAAAGCAGCTCAAAGAACGATTTAGGATAGAGAACGTGAGAGCTGCCTGTAGTTCCATACAAGAAGGAGATTTGACGAAAACCGCTTTTGCCTATCAGGAAGCTCTTTCCGCATTAAGTATAAAACAGCAATTTCCAGAAGAAACTAATGATATAGTTTTTTACCATGATTTAGGGGTATTTAGGTATTTAAATGGTCTTTTAGAACAAAGAAGAGATGAAAACCATACGCATCCCGGTTTAAGGAAACTGAGGAAATATGATTCTAAAAACAATACTGAACTCTACGATACGTTAGAAACGTATTTAAATAGAGATGGAAATATAAATGAAGCAGCCAAGGATCTTCATGTGCACGTGAATACCTTAAACTATAGGGTGAAACGAATTTGTGAGATAGCCCAAATTGATGTGAAAAATCCTCATAATAAGCTTTCTTTATATCTGGAAATAAAACTGGAGAGACTGGACCCAAAGCATAACTTGTGAAATTCTACAAATTACTAATGGTTATTTGTTTTTCTTCCACGAAGCTTTCATTATGATTGGTGATTTATAATGAAAATACCTTATAAAAGAGCGCAGGAGGGAAAAGTCATGAAAATTGGAATCCCGACAGAAGTGAAAAATAATGAGAATCGTGTAGCCATCACTCCAGCTGGCGTCCTTTCCTTAACAAAAGCAGGACATGAAGTGATTGTGGAAAGTAATGCTGGCGTAGGAAGCGGATTTGAAGATGAAGCCTATAAAGAAGCCGGGGCCGAAATTTTTCCTAGTGCGAAAGAAGTGTGGAACTCAGCTGAAATGGTAATGAAAGTAAAGGAGCCACTGGAAAGTGAGTATAAATACTTTCGGGAAGGGTTAATTTTATTTACGTATCTTCATTTGGCTGCCGAGCCTGAATTGGCTAAGGCTTTGACTGAGAAAGGTGTAACAGCGCTTGCCTATGAAACAGTAGAAGTGAATGGGGCTCTTCCTTTGTTGACACCAATGAGCGAGGTAGCAGGCAGAATGGCTTCTCAGATTGGTGCACAGTTCCTTGAAAAACCGAAGGAAGGGAAAGGAATTCTCCTCTCAGGGGTTCCAGGGGTTAAGCGTGGAAAAGTAACAATTATAGGAGGCGGTGTAGTAGGGACCAATGCTGCAAAAATAGCTATTGGACTCGGCGCAGATGTCACTATTATAGATTTAAGCCAGACAGGCTAAGACAGTTAGATGATATCTTTGGGAGTGAGATTAATACTCTCATGTCAAACCCGATGAATATATCTGAAGCCGTAAAAGAGTCAGACCTTGTGATAGGGGCTGTTCTTATACCGGGCGCAAGAGCTCCTAAGCTTGTCACAGAAGAAATGATCGAAGGGATGTCACCGGGTTCGGTAGTAGTTGATGTAGCGGTTGATCAGGGTGGTATAATTGCTACGGCAGATAGGATTACGACTCACGACCAGCCGACGTATATTAAGCATGATGTCGTTCACTATGCAGTTGCGAACATGCCAGGCGCAGTCCCTCGGACATCAACGATTGCTTTAACAAATGTAACGATTCCATTTGCTCTGCAAATTGCAAATAAGGGTGTGAAAACAGCCCTTAGCGAAAACATGTCATTACAAAAGGGGTTAAACGCTGCGGGGGGAAGGTTACCTATGAAGCTGTAGCAAGAGATCTCGGTTACGATTATGTACCGGCCCAAAAAGTGTTAGCATCCATTTAAATACACAGAAACCGCTGTCTGCCTGCAGCGGTTTTTATTTGCCTGAAAAACGTAAAAAAGCCGTCACTAAGCAAACACTATGGTTTAGAAAAGAAATAGTGTAAACTGTAATATGGTGAAGAGAAACTTATACAGAAAGGAGGAGCGGACAGTTATGGCTATGATCGCCCTATCCATATTTTTTGTAGCTGGTGTGTTGTCAGTTATTTCGACTTTTTTACTCCTGATCACATGGCGACAGCAGAAAGAAAACGGCTACAAACAGGCTAAAGTTACAGGAGCAGCATAATAGTTACTGTTTGCTCATTCCTGTTTTTTCTAGCAGTAGGAGAGCCGGCAGGGAGTGATTTAGAAACAGCGGATCGTCCAACATTTGCGACAGCAGAGGAAGAGGCTGAATGGGTTATCCATACTGTGGCAGGGGAAAGAAGCTCTTTTTATGATGAAGTGATAAGGGAGCTCTCTATAGAGGAAGGCACCCTGGAGACAAGCTTAAATGCAAGTGATAATATTACTACAAGTTTAATCCAAACAGGTATTCTTACTGATTCAGCTAAATTATTTAATGAACTTTTAAAAGGTGATGAGATCAGAGAAGTAAACATGCATTGGTATTTTCCCATAGAAGAAGATGCTGCTGAAGAAGATTTCGAGCAGGTCTATCACATTATAATGGATGAAGAAACAGCAGCTTCAGTGAACTGGGAAGAATTTGAAGTAGAAGATTTCGAGGACATAGCTGATTATTTCTGGGAACATGAAATTTTCAGGTCTGAGTAGGACGGCATTATGCATTTCGTATAAGAAGATAAACGAGAAGGCCAATGACAGGGAAGAAAAGCGTTCCTATTAGAACAAGCAAAGCATATTCCTTGCTGTTCCCTTTACGGACAGCATCACGATAAGCCCATACGCTTGTTAAAATATTAAGTAAAAAAACGCCGACAGTAAAAAACAAGAATACTAGAAAGACAGCACTGAAAGCACCTATAATTTCCATAGTAAGTGTACTCCTTTTTATATATCATCATTGAAACTTTATTATCTATATTATTCTATAGGAAGATCACTGTATAGAGTTTCGCATAAAAAGCTTCCACATTTTATAAATGTGGAAGCTTTTTTATTTGGTTTATTAATCTGCGTAATCTACAGTATCAATATCAGCAGGATATACACCATTTTCGTCGTGTACTTCTCTGCCGCTGATTGGCGGATTAAACACGCAAACCATTCTCATGTCCTGCTCGGCACGAAGAAGGTGCTCATCGTGCTTGTCAAGAACGTATACACTGCCTGCTTCTATTGGCCAGATTTTATTATCAGCTAATGTTTCCACTTCACCTTTTCCTTCAATACAATATACAGTTTCAAGGTGATTTTTATAGTGGATATGAGTTTCTGTACCAGCACGAATAATTGTATCATGTACAGAATAACCCATATTGTCTTTCTTTAAAACAAGACGGCGGCTAACCCAGTTCCCGTTATCAACCTCTTGTTCTGTTCCAATGATGTCTTCAAGTTTCACAACTTTCATAGTAGTAATCCTCCATATCAGTATGTTGTAGTATTTTATAACAAAAAGGGGTGTCCCAATTGGTGTCGGTCACCATTAGTTTGGGACACCCCAAAGAATATTATTTAGGAAGTAACTAGTTCTTTTGCTTCAAGGACCTGTGTTACTGATTTCTCAATAATGGAAAGTCCTTTCTCTAACCCCTCGTCATCAATAGTAATAGGAGGGAAGAGCTTAAATACTTCATCGTCTGGACCGGCTGTTTCCATAATCAAGCCATTTTCGAAACATTTTCCGGCAATTTCATCAGCTAAACCTTCGATTTCTGAAGAAATACCTTGCATGAAGCCGCGGCCTCGCAGGCTTCCTTTAAGTTCAGGAAACTTTTTTAATAAATCTTCAAGAAAACTAGTGATTTTTTTAGATTTTTCTTGTACACTCTTCTCAAGAGCGTCGTCTGTCCAGTAATTTAATGCTTCAGTAGCAGTGACAAATGCATGGTTATTTCCACGGAATGTACCATTATGTTCCCCAGGAGCAAAGGTGTCGTACTTAGGAGCGATCAATGTAAGTGCTAATGGAGAACCGTATCCGCCAATTGACTTTGAAAGGCAAACGATATCTGGTTTAATACCAGCCGGCTCAAAGCTAAAGAATGTGCCAGTACGACCAACGCCAGCTTGAACGTCATCAACGATAAGCAGGATTCCACGGTCACGACAGATTTTTTCAATGCCTTTTAGCCATTCCATACGGGCAGCATTCAATCCGCCCTCACCTTGAACTGTTTCAAGAATAAAGGCAGCTGGGGTATCGACTCCGCTTCCGTTATTATCAAGGAAACGCTCAATGTATTCAAGGTCACTTGAAGTATTGTCAAGGAAGTTATCAAAAGGCATAGTAACGGTATTTGTCAGTGGCATGCCGGCCCCTTTACGTTTGAATGCGTTCCCCGTTACGGCTAGAGCACCAATTGTCATACCATGAAAGCCATTTGTAAAGCTTACTACGTTTGTTCTTCCAGTTACTTTACGGGCAAGTTTCAGGGCACTTTCTACTGTGTTTGTTCCAGTCGGTCCTGGGAACATCACTTTGTAGTCAAGGTTTCGTGGTTTTAGAATAACTTCATGAAACTTTTCAAGAAATTCACCTTTAGCTTTAGTTGCTTTATCTAGAGAGTGGGTAATCCCATCTTCAGTTATATAATCAATAAGCTTTTGCTTCATTTTTTCATCATTGTGACCATAATTCAAAGCACCGGCCCCTGCGAAGAAGTCGATATATTCTTTACCATCGAGATCCCAGATCTTATGGCCTTTTGCTTTATGAAAAACAGTAGGGAAGCCCCGGACATAACTCCGAACTTCTGATTCATGTTGGTCAAATACCTTTAAGTCGTTTTGCATGCTTTAAATAGCTCCTCCTTAAGTAACAATCCTTTTTAGTTTTTAATTAATAATTTCGCTTTTAAATTATTATTTTTTAAATGGTCCAATTCGGAAAGTAAGTTCAGCTTCATGCCCTTCACCAGGGAAGAGATCTTCAGCAAAACACTCAGACACAGTGCACTCAGTATCATGTGAACGTGCAAGTTTGCGGAATAGTGCCTGGGATGCTTCATTTGAAGGGGTAACTGTAGCCTCCAAATAACGTACATCTTTACAAGCTTCTCTTTCCATCAGGTTGTTTAATATTCTGGAAGCAAGACCTTTCCCGCGCTGGGATGGATCTACTCCAATTTGCCACACGAAAACAGTGTCCTGTTTTTCCGGCGGAATGAACGCAGTGACAAATCCGACGACTTTCTCATCTTCTTTAACTACAATACATGTCTCCGCAAAACTCGCACATCATTATATATTTGTAAGATGAATTTAAATCCAAGGTTGAGTTTTTTACTAGCTCATACATAGCTGCTCCATCTTCAACTGATGCTTCTCGAACGTTAAAGTGTCGACTGATTGCGCCTTTGTTGCCGTAGTGTCAGGGTTCATGCTTACATCACCTTCATTTTTTTAATAAGGGTCTTAATAACCTATTCCTCCCCATTTCCAAACTTAAACCACAATTTAATGAATTTCTGCTTTCTGCTCTCCTGAAGTTGTTACCAGATGATCATAAGATTATCATACGGTGCGCCTGTATAAAGATCAAATGTGCTTTTTACTGATTAATTCCAGTTAATAGTTCTTAATAAGGATAGTCTCCACTAACGAACGCCCCACTTACAGAATGCTTCCAAATAGTGACGAATGCAAAGGATTTGAAAAAAACAGTGAAAACTAAATAGACTAAAAAGTCTGATAAACTGCTTGGTGACAAGGTTTTTGTAAGGTGAAGAAAAAAGAGGCTGGAAGAGAAAAAAGGGTGATTTAATTTTAGGAATATTCCGTAAGAGTATCCAGGCGCCGATAGGTGCTTTTTTTGCCTGAGGGGAATGCTGATTTTTTATAAGTCATTTGATTGAACGTGCTGGAGAATCACCTGAGGCAAAGGGAAAAACAGCAGGAAAGCTCCAAAGAAAGCTGAGAACAGGCAGTGACATAGAAGACCTCGTAAATATGAACAAAAGGAAGATGAATGGATGTCGCATCAGCATCTTCAGGTGGTAGCGATCACTTATTAATGAAAATCCAACAACAAAAGGTAATGAGTCTTTTCATTTATTAAACGATAAGAAACGATAGCATAGCTGTAGGAAAGCAAGGTTATTACTTTCATTGAAAAAGCAGGATTTACTAAATAGTATGCCTAAACGTTAAGGAAGCAGGGAACAGGCAGAATAGATACTATAAAAATCTATGAAAATGATAAAGGAGGCTACTATGGGCAGTAAGCATACAAAACAATTGATAGCAGAAGTTTTTCAGGAGCTGGTTAAAGACAATACGTTCCTGCCTGATGAACAAAGCGAGCGGACAAAAATACTTCAATCGTCAGAGGAAATACTAAAAACAACTGATAAGATAATTAAAAGCTATATCCGAGTATCCACTGAAAGAAATGGTATTAAAAGAATTCCAGCATACCGGATTCAGCATAATAACATCAGTGGTGTCTATAAGGGCGGGATTAGATTTAGTGAAGATGTTAGTGAAGAAGAAGTGGAGAACCTGGCAATATTAATGAGTATTAAAAATGCGCTTCACGAGCTCCCTTTTGGAGGGGCAAAGGGCGGAGTTCACATTAACCCTAAAGACTTCACGGACAGGGAACTCAATTTAATCAGCAAAAAATATGTTCAAAGGTTTTCACCTGATCTGGGTCCAACTCATGATGTGCCGGCTCCTGATTTAGGGACAGACGCACGTATCATAGATTGGATGGTAGGGGAATACAAAACGATTAACCCCGGAAAGTCCTACCTTGGTTCATTCACTGGAAAAAGCAAGGAAAACGGGGGAGCAGAAGGCAGGAGAGAGTCAACAGGTGTGGGGACTTTTCTGAGCTACTATTACTTGCTGGATGAATGGTATCCGGCCGAAGACAATCGAAAGGAAACAGGGGAAGTATTAACAAGAGGTGCTCAGTGGAAGACACTGCAGAGGTTATATGAAAAACACAAGAATGCGGATCCCATTGAAGTAAGTGTACAAGGCTTTGGAAATGTAGGCGGGGTGGCAGCATTAGAAGCATATAATCAAAGAGACATGAAGCATATTGTAACTGCTGTCTCTGATCAGCATGTCATGCTGGAAAACAAACACGGCCTGAATATTGATAAGCTCATTGAATATGTAAAAAAGCACAGAGAGCTTCCGCAAAAAGAAAAAGAATTGAAAGACTTAAAAGTTGAAGCCGCTATTCATCCTCCAGAAGACATTTTACATTATGAAACAAATGTATTAATTTTTGCGGCGATAGGAAATCAGATTACAAAGGAAAATATGAAGAAAGTGAAAGCAGATGTACTCGTCGAAGGGGCGAATGCTCCAGTAACAGCGGAAGCAGATTATTTTCTTCAGGATAAAGGAGTCATAATTATCCCGGATATCCTGGCCAATGCGGGCGGGGTTCTTGTGTCCTACCTTGAATGGAAGCAAAGCCAAATTACAGAAGTGTTTACGAAGGAAGAGATATTGGCAGAGATGGCCGGACAAATGAAACAAACCTTCAAAAAAGTGTATGACACATATTTCACTTCAGAGCAAAATACCGTGCGTTTTTCCTGTTATATGCTTGCTGTACAAAGAATGACTTTACTTTTATACAGGCATGGAAAGCTATTTTAAGATGATAAAATTGATTCATCTAATAGAGCCCCCACCGTTCTTGATACCGGAGGGGGCTCGAATGTGAGAGTGAAAGGAACTGTATTGAGATTCAGGTTATTTTCCTACTATATCCTCGAGGGCAGGGCGAAGTTCAGGGTACGAAAAGGAATAGCCCCATGCTTCAGCTTGCTTTGGGAGTACCTTTTGCCCTTCTAAAATCAAAACACTCATTTCTCCTAATGCAGTTTTTAAGGCAAAAGCAGGAGCCGGGGCCCAGTGGGGACGGTTCATTACTTTGCCAAGCTCTTTTCCGAAATCTTTCATGCGATAAGGATGGGGGGCTGTCACGTTCATAGGACCCGACGCATGATTGTTTTCAAGAGCAAACTCAATCATGTTAATAACATCCTTTACGTGTATCCAGGAGAACCATTGTTTCCCTGAACCAACGGGACCACCGGCAAAAAGTTTATAGGGAAGCATCATCCGAGGAAGAGCTCCTTCTTCTGTTGATAGAATAATCCCGAATCGAGCCCTGACGGTTCTAACCCCTAAATCCTCTGCTTTTATTGCTTCTTGTTCCCAGCGGTCACATACTTTCTGTAAAAAATTTTGCTCTGCAGGACCGTTCTCTTCTGTGAAAACCTCAGTTTTTGAGGTGCCATAATAGCCAACGGCTGATGCATTTATCAAGACAGAAGGCGTTGGATCCAGGGCTTTCATTATACGGTATGTTTCCTGAGTAGCCTCAATTCTGCTTTGAAGAATCTTTCTTTTTGCAGAGGGCGTCCACCTTTGGTTGATCGATGCACCGGCTAAGTTTATAAATGCGTCTATATTTTGAAGTTCTTTTTCAGGATGAGCATTTTCCGTCAGCCATTCAACATGCTCAAGCCGATCTTTATTCTGTCTGCCTTCACTATTTCTTGTTAAAATATATACATAATGCCCTTTACTTAATAAATGCTCTGTTAATAATGATCCTAAAAAACCAGTACCGCCAGTGATGGCTATATTCACATCTATCGCTCCTTTCTAGCTTTTGAAGGGTGGAAGCTTATTATAGTTTTTGTTACATGATTACTCGTGTTTCTAACAGATGAAAACGAAACCCAAAGTAGTGTTATTCCGCTTTACCCTGTAAGAGAGGGAAATAATCACGCCTTGAATGGCAAATAAATAAATTATGGTGAACCCTATGAAAATAACTAAGATTACTGTACAGAAAAAAAGAAAAGATAGATATAACATTTTTCTCGACCGAGGGAATGGGGAAGAATATGCTTTTAGTGTAGATGAAGGGGTTCTAATAGAATGGCAGCTAAAAAAAGGGATGTTTCTTACTCAGGAGCAGGAAGAAGAAATTAAAGCTAGTGATTTTAAAAAGGACGCTTTAAATAAGGGACTTCAGTACTTAGCACATGGAATGAAGACAGAGTACCAGATTAAAGACTATTTATTTCAAAAGGACTTTCCAGAAGATGCAATTCATGATGCTGTAGAAAAAATCAGGTCGTTTGGATACATTAATGATAAAGAGTTTGCTGATGCCTTTGTAAGAACTAAAATGAACACCTCCGACAAAGGCCCGGCAGTCATTAAAGAGGAATTGAAAAATAAAGGAGTTCATCTTTCTATTGCCGATCTGGCTCTTCAGCAGTATAGCGATGATAAGCAGTTGGCTCAGGCTATACGTATTATTGAAAAGAAGGGAAAAAGAAAGAAAAATGAATCTGCTTCTTTAGTGAAAAAAAGACTGACAGAAGGACTTCTCCGCAAAGGCTACTCTCTTTCTATCATCGACACAGCTTTGAAGGAAGCTGACCTGAGCCACAATGAGGAAGATGAATGGCTGGCATTATGCAGCCAAGGTGAAAAGGCAAGGAGGAAGCTGAATAAAAAGTATGAAGGCAGTACTTTCCGGATGAAGCTGAAGGAAAACTTATATCGAAAGGGATTTTCTCTTTCTTTAATTGAGCAGTATATAAAGAATACGGAAGAAGAGAAATAGTAGTCTAACTATTACCAGACAGGGTGGGACAAATATGGAAAGACGATTCAGTGAAATGAGCGAACATGAGATCAGACAAGAGATTGCAAATTTAAATGAAAAAGCAAAAAAGGCAGAACAAATGGGTATGGTCAGTGAGTTTGCAGTGTATGAAAGAAAGAAGGTTATGGCAGAGGCCTATTTATTAAACCCACAGGATTACAAGCCTGAAGAAAGATACAATATCAAAGGTGAAGGCGGTGTGTTTGTCATTTCTTATATGAATGGAGTCTTTGCCTGGGGATACAGAGATGGCAATGATGAGTTGGAAGCGCTGCCTATTTCTTTATTAAAAACAACTGACTAATAGCCTCGAGATTGGAAAGAAGAAGAGAAGCGGATCACTTCTCTTCTTCTGCAGTTAAGCTCTCTTCCTAGCCTGTATTTCTAATACTTTGTTATGAAGACTTTGTTCAGTTTCTCCATTAACCTGGTTAAAAGCGTGCTTTGGATTTGACCGTGGAGATTGAAATGGGCTTTGATAATGAGTCTGCATGTTTTTATGCTTCATTCTCACTGGCTCCTTTCTAGCGGTCCCGATCCTGGTTGCTTTTAAACATTCTTTCTTGTGGGTGGTCTTTGATTGTGCCGTCAGCTCTCTTGGAAGAATACTCAGGTTTTGCTCTTGGTTCTCCGTCTAAGGATATCCTCGGCGGGAAACCTTTTTCTTTATTTCTCATGAAAAGCACTCCTTCCGGAAAGCAAAGCCGCCCCTTTATTAACAATGAAAGAGACGAGGCCGGAAACTGAATTGTCAGTCCAGCTCTTTACTATTTTGTGTTAAAGAAGCGTCAATATGCTGAGATAAAAGTGGTAAAGGAGGAAAGGATTATGAATGAGACATATGAACGATTAACGAATTATTTGCTGGAAAAAAATGAGAACATTTCTTCTGCCCAGGCAAGAACATGGTGGAACACTTGTGGGAGGATTTTGAAACGACTAGAGCAAGAGCGGGTCGGAAATATCAGGGAAAAGAAATGACGGAGCAGATTGTTATGAAATGGCTTGATCAATACGGAGCCTATCTTCATAAATACGAAGCGACAAATCAGAAATTTAATCATTTAACAGAAGATGATCATCTAAAACACTAAAAGGGTTCCCACTTTTAGGTGGAAACCCTTCCTTGTTTTAATTTTTTTTCCAAGGTTTCATCGCTGTAGATCCAGCCAGTATACGAGGTGAGAATTTCTAAGTCCTGATTCAGTCGTACCACAGCCACAAAAGGATAATAACCTTTGGTGCGGTATCTTAAATCAATGAATTTCACTTCGTATCCGTCCTCCGTTTTCCTCATGATCCACCGATAGGTAGGAGAAAAGGATAGAAAAGCCGATAAATTATCGTCTTTTATGGCAGCCTGAGTTATCTCGTCGCCAGGTATAGGTTCAAATTCGTAGCTTTCAAAATAACGAATTTGATGATCTTTGGATTCAGCTACGTGAAGCATTTCTGGTGTCCGGATAACCAGGTGCCATTTGTTCCATTGGAAGGTCGGAGAAATAAAACGTGCGTTGTTGAAGGATGGAGCCTCCGGGCATGCGTTACCACTTTGTTTCTCGCTCTAATCCTCCACACATAGTAAAAGATCAGAAGGATATAAAGAATCAAGAAGGTCCAGCCTGGGTGAGCTCCGTATCTCCATAGTATGAATGCAGCGATATGGCTTAGGAAAATTAGCGGGTCAAATATGTTAATAACCCCCAGGGCGATCCACCGTTTGTTAAAAGGGGAAAGCGCCTGTGTCCCATAAGCGTTGAATATATCGACAAACACATGGAGAAAAACTGCCAAAAAAGTCCACAGCCAAAGGTGGAGTAAGTTAATATCCGGTACAAATCCGTATATGACAGCTGAAATTAAAATAGGCCACATTAACACTGCTGGTATGGAATGGGTGGGTCCCCGGTGGTTCCGGATATAACGGCGTTATTTTTAAATTTTAGGACTGTATCAAAGTCTGGAGCCTGGGAGCCAACGATAGTAGCTATCATCACAGCCTGCATCATGACAGGGTCCTGTGTGACATTTGGGTCCAATGTGGCTAAACCGCCAAGACCGACTCCCATTACTACGTGGGTACCGGTATCCATACTGCTTGTCCTCCTTCAAACGATAGGTCTGCCTAATGTTTTCATCCAGCTCACCTGTTATAGAGGGAGCCTTATATAATAAGAAAAAGACTGTTTTTCACAGACAAAGTCCTGTATGTATATTTTAGTTATACCCGATAAAGGAAAGATTAAAAAGGGGGAAAATAATATGGAAGCAACTCTTCATATTTTTATTGAATATCGGATTAAAGAGGAGCAAGTTCAAGAATATGAAGCTTTAATTGAAGATATTGCCGCTTCCCTATCAGAATATGGAGCTGAGAAGTTTCAGTGGTATGCTGCTGAAGACCAGCCCAATTTATATGTAGAGCTTTTTAAAGTGCCAACTAAATCTCATTATCATACATTAAAAAAATGGCGGAAATCTAAAGAACACCCTTTGTTTGGAAAGTTGGATCCTGTCATTGATGGAGGGCTGGAAAAGCTTAATTGCTGGGCCTTTCAAGCACGTACAGATGAGCTGAAGGAGTAAGCGTTTGACATGAGAAGAAAGGAGGTGCAGGTGTGAGTTATTACCGTGAGGGCGTTGATGAGAATGCATTTCAAGATAACCTGCTTGCCTGGTATAGGGAAAATCAAAGAGAGCTGCCTTGGCGGATAAACCAGGATCCTTACCGGGTTTGGGTTTCAGAGGTCATGCTCCAGCAAACAAGAGTAGAAACGGTCATTCCCTACTATGAGCGCTTTATGGAATGGTTTCCTACACCGGAGGATTTTGCAAAGGCAGAAGAAGAAAAAGTGATGAAAGCATGGGAAGGTCTTGGGTATTATTCTCGTGTAAGAAATTTACATACTGCAGTAAAAGAAGTAGTAGAAAGCTATGGCGGAAAGGTGCCAGATAACAAAAAAGATTTTTCTTCATTAAAAGGAGTAGGACCCTATACAGCTGGTGCAGTACTCAGCATAGCCTATGAACAGCCGGAGCCAGCTGTTGATGGAAACGTAATGAGAGTGCTTTCCCGAGTGCTGCTTGTGACAGATGACATTTCTAAAGGAAAGACACGAAAGCAGTTTGAGGAAGTGATACCTACTTTAATGGGAGGCACTCCCCCTTCGGAATTTAATCAAGCATTGATGGAATTAGGAGCCCTTGTCTGTACTCCTAAATCCCCGGGTTGTTTGTTGTGTCCGGTCCAAAGTCAATGTGAGGCGAGAAAACAGGGAGTGCAGCAGGAACTTCCCGTTAAAGGTAAAAAGAAGGCCCCCGCTTTAAAAGAAATGGCAGCTATTATTATTAAAGACTCAAAGGGGAAATTTCTCATACACCAACGGGGCAGCAAAGGCCTGCTGGCCAGGTTATGGGAGTTTCCAAACACAGAAGCTGAAGCGACTTCCGGCCAGAAAGTTGATTTAGAAACTTTCTTAAAGGAAGAATATGGCGTGGAAGCAGCAGCAGGAGATTCTGTTCAAAACGTGCAGCATGTCTTTTCCCACCTCGTCTGGGATATTACAGTATACGAAGGTACATTAAAAAATGCAGACGAAATAAAAGGTAACTGCAAGTGGGTTACTATGGAGGAAGCAAGGAAGCTGGCTTTTCCTGTATCACATCAAAAAATACTAAAAGCAATAGAGGAGGAAGAGGCATGAACCTTGGGCTTGAAAATAATAAAGTGTTAATAACCGGCGGTTCCAAAGGGATTGGAAAAGGGATTGCCAAAGCTTTTCTTGAAGAAGGTGCAGAAGTAGGGATTGTTGGAAGAGGCATAGAGGCGTTAGAACAGGCTAAAAGAGAACTGGGGAATGTGTTTATTTACCAGGGGGATGTGTCAAAGGAAGAAGACAGAAGAAGAATATTCCAAGAATTTATTAGTGACCATAAACGAATAGACGTATTAGTTAATAATGCAGGAGGCTCCCAAGGTTCAACCACTGCTGAAACTGAAATAGCCGAATTTGAGCAGGCAATGCAGCTGAACCATTTTTCAGCGGTCCATTTATCCAAGCTTGCCCATGCAGAAATGAAAAAAAATTACTCAGGCAGTATTATTAATATTTCTTCCATTTTTGGCCGGGAAAGTGGGGGCAAGGTTACATATAACAATGCTAAGGCGGCCATGATCTCTTTTACAAAATCGTTTGCCAACGAGGCCATTAAAGATGGTATACGTGTAAACAGTGTAGCCCCGGGATCCATTTTGCATCCTACAGGAAACTGGCAAAAAAGACTTGAAGAAAACCCGGATAAAATCAACAAGTTTATAAAGGATGAAATTCCAGGAGGCCGCTTTGGGAATGTGGAGGAAGTAGCTAATGTGGTTGTCTTTTTAGCCAGTGACAAAGCGTCATGGGTGGTAGGAGCCAGTTTAAATGTAGATGGCGGACAATCGAGAATGAATATGTAGCATATGTAAATGAAAATTTTTAAGTGCGTCTTTTCTTATAACTTAGAAAACAACATTGGAGGATTGTTATTATGTTATCATTTGACCCTCATTTTTACCCTTACCAATCCCAAAGGATGACGACATACGCCAAAAAGGGAGTGGTTGCAACTTCTCAGCCTCTGGCTGCCCAAGCTGGCCTTGAGATATTGAAAAAAGGGGGGAATGCCGTTGATGCAGCGATTGCAACGGCTGCGTGTCTGACTGTGGTAGAGCCGACATCAAATGGTATAGGCGGTGACGCTTTTGCCCTTGTGTGGGTGAAGGATAAGCTCCATGGCTTAAACGCTAGCGGTCCTTCACCGGCTTCTATTTCTATTGAAAAAGTAAAGGAGCAAGGCCATGAGGAGATCCCGAAGTTTGGTTTTATTCCTGTTACCGTTCCCGGCGTTCCGGCAGCATGGGCGGAACTATCTGAAAGGTTTGGGAAGCTTCCTTTTAAAGAATTAATGGAACCAGCAATCAAGTATGCAGAAGAGGGCTACCCCCTTTCTCCAGTGCTTGCTTACTTTTGGGAACGAGGGGCGTCTGTCTATCAAAGTTCATTAAAGGGTGAGGAATTTACCGCATGGTTTGACACGTTTACCCCTGGAGGCCGCGTGCCAAAGGCAGGCGATGTATGGAAGTCACAGAACCATGCAGATACTCTCAGAAGAATTGCAGAAACGAAATCAAAGGATTTTTATGAAGGAGAACTGGCAGATAAAATGGATGCCTTCGCCAAAAAGTATGGAGGCTTTCTTCGAAAAGAGGATTTACAAGACTTTACACCAGAGTGGTAGAACCTATAAGTGTCAATTATAAAGGCTATGACGTATGGGAAATACCACCCAATGGACAAGGATTGATTGCTCTTGAAGCTCTGAATATCGCCAAGAATTTACCTTCTGTTCATCGGGAGGAAGAAAAAGGGCTTCATAACCAGATTGAAGCAATGAAGCTCGCTTTTTCAGACGGCCTTCAGTACATTACAGAAGAGAGTGAGATGAAAGCATCTGCTAAGGACTTATTAAGTGAGAATTATGCAAAGGAAAGAAGTCAATTGATAGGAGAGAAAGCCCTTACTCCGGCAGCAGGGGAGCCTCCAAAAGGAGGAACGGTGTATTTGGCTGCCGCCGATGAAGAGGGAAATATGGTGTCTTTCATTCAAAGTAATTATATGGGATTTGGTTCTGGACTGGTCGTTCCTGATACAGGAATTGCTCTTCAAAACAGAGGTCATAACTTCTCAATGGATCCAGCACATGATAATTCACTTGCAGGAGGAAAGAGAACGTTCCACACCATTATTCCAGGGTTTATGACCAAGGATGGACAAGCAGTAGGACCATTTGGTGTGATGGGAGCATTTATGCAGCCTCAAGGTCATTTGCAGGTAGTCTTAAACACTATAGATCTCGGTTTAAATCCACAGGCAGCTCTGGATGCTCCGAGGTGGCAGTGGATGTCCGGGAAAAAAATAGTGTTAGAGCATTCTTTTCCTAATCATCTGGTTCAGGCGCTTGCAAGAAGAGGTCATGAGGTCCAGGTCGCCTCTCATCCTGGTGTATTTGGAAGAGGGCAGATTATATGGAGAAACCAGGAAACAGGAGTATACGCAGCGGGAACCGAAGCAAGGACTGACGGCTCTGTTGCCGCCTGGTAAAAATATAAAAAATAACAGCCCAGAATGTTGGGCTGTTATTTTTGTTGAAATTGAGTCTTGGTTCCATGGCGCATGTTTCGTTTAGGCTCATCGTTTACAAGGTGGATTTCCTCAATCTGCTGCCTCGTAATTGGTGATCCATATTGATAAATCACTTCAAATACTTTATCTAGGTCATGTTGAAATTCCTTCCGGTCACTTTCAGGTATCTTTTCGTTTAAACTGCGGTTAGGCATTAAATTCTTCGTATCAAAATCATGAGACTGGGTTTCTGATAACAGCTTTTGCAAATCTTGTAATTCATCAGGCGTACATTCCACTTCATATTGTATTAAATCAGAATCCTCAATTTTAACAGGCTGATATCATCCATACTGATAGGGTTTAGGTTTACATAATACTTTTGCTTTTCCATATTTCTCAACTCCATACTGTAATACGTCCTAGCCATAGCTTGTGTATGAAGCGAAGAGTGTATACAAAAAAGTAAAGAGCAATTTTATGCTCTTTACTTTTTAATAATGTCCTCTCGAAGTTCTCCGATAACCTGTTTGGTTTCCTCTGTACCATAATCGTAAATCTTTTGATAAAGCTTGGCGTCTCTTTCTTGAAATTCCTTTTTCTCATTGTCTGCTTTTGTTTCATGAAAGGGCTGACCGATTTGGTGAGGCTCGACATCATGGTCTTTTAACGTAGAAAGAAGGTCTTCCAGTTCTTTTCTTTCATCAGGCGTCACTCTTACCTCATATTGAATTGTATTTTCATCGGTTTTAACGTTGTAAAGGCCGAGCATGGCCTGGTCAAGTGCAACATAATAAGTTTCTTTTTCCATGAGATCCTCTCCTTTGACTGGCTTCTTTTATTGAGTGATATACCTTAGGAGAAGATCTTCACACATATAAAAAGGAAGAAGGGGTTAAAGAGTAAGAACAATGTTCCCCATGACTTTATTTTCTTCAAGCTCCTGATGGGCTTTGCTCGCTTCTGAAAGGGGAAAAGTCTTTCCTAAGTGTGGAACTAACGTTTCTTCTTTAAGCATTTTAGTTACTTCCTGTCCGGCTTTTTGTATGGACTCAACAGGCGTTGTGAAGAGAAGAATGCCAAGAAGAGATGCCTGTTTTTGGTTTAGGAGACGCCAGGGAAGCTCAGGTGTATTGTTTTTTGGTGAACCGATTGTTACAATTCTGCCTCCAACTTTTATGATTTCTAAATCATTTTCTATGTTTTCACTCAAGGAAACATCCAGGATCACGTCGACACCCTGATTATCTGTCATTTCTTTAATCTTTTCTGGAAAAGCTGGATCTTTATAATTCACTACATGGTCTGCACCGATCTGCCTTACGAATTGTTCCTTTTCTTCATTTCCGGCTGTAGCAATGACCTTTGCATTTTTTAAGCGAGCCATTTGGACAGCCGCGTGCCCTACGGCTCCGGAAGCTCCGTAAATCAGCACGGTTTCTCCCTCTTTAAGCCCGGCACGGTGGAACAAAGACAGATGTGCTGTTAACACCGGGATACCTAGTGAAGCCCCTTCTTCAAAACTGATGTTATCCGGAAGTGGGAAAATGTGGTCCTCACTGGCAACAGCATATTCTGCAGCCGTCCCAGATACATTTGTACCCCACACACGGTCTCCTTTATTAAAAGAAGAAACCCCTTCTCCTGTTTCCTCAATGGTTCCGGCCAGATCAAAATGGGGAATGTGAGGAAACTGTGGGACTTCGCGAATGCCTGCTCTAAAATAGGTGTCCACAGGATTTACGCCACTTGCTTCTACTTTGATCAGTATTTCGTTATCTTCCTTTATTTCAGGACGGTTCAGATCTTCCAGCTTTAATACTTCAGGTCCTCCGTATTCTCTAAAAGCTGCTGCTTTCATGGTTATTCCTCCTTAGAATGCTTAGTGAAAAAGCGAATTTTTATATAAGCGAATTTTATATAAGAGAAGTTAAGCGCAAGCCTGCCTCTCGTAAACGTTCATCTGATTGTACTAGAGCGATGCGGACATATCCTTCTCCTCCCATTCCAAAAGCATTTCCTGGCGTAACTACTACCCCCTGCTCAATAGCCTCTAATGAAAAGGACAAAGAGGTATAATGAGGTGGGATCCTTGCCCAGATAAACATGCCGCCATCAGGCTTTCGTACATTCCAGCCATTTTCAGTGAGTGAGTCAAACAATACATCTCTTCTTGCCTGGTATGTTTCTTTGTGTTCTTGCAAAAAAGAGTAGTCACTTGTTAAAGCTTTTACAGCAGCGTTTTGGATCGGAAGGAACACTCCGTAATCTATGTGAGATTTCAATGAAGCCAATGGCTTAAGTAGTGATGGATAGCCAATGAGGTAGCCAATTCTTGCTCCCGCCATGTTAAAGCTCTTAGAAAGAGAATTAAACTCCACTGCTATTTTCTTGGCATCAGGGATGTGAAAGATACTGATGGGTTCATTGTTGTCAAAGATAAGTTCAGAGTAAGCAAAGTCATGGACAATTAGTATGTTGTGCTTTAAGCCGAAGGAAATCATTTCTTTAAAATATTCTTTAGTAGCTAAGGCTGCTGTAGGGTTACCAGGATAGTTAAAAATCATCATTTTAGCTCTTCGCAATATATCAAGAGGTATCAAGGATAAATCAGGCATAAAATTATTATCTTCATTGACAGGCACAGTGTATAAGTCAGCACCGGCGAGTCGGGCACATGCTGAATAGATTGGATACCCAGGATCAGGAGCAATAATAATGTCACCAGGGTCTAAATAAGCCAGCGCCAAGTGAGCCAATCCATCCTGGGACCCATTAACTGAAGCACTTCATCAGGGAGAATAGACACGCCGAATCTCTCTTTGTAATAGTGGCAGACAGCTTCTTGGAAATCAGATGTTCCTTTTAAGGTATAGCCGTACTGGCCTTCCTCCCTGGCGTTTTCTGCAAGGCTGTCACGAATTTCCTGGGGAGGAGGAAGATCCGGGCTTCCTATACTTAAGTCAATAATGTCATGACCCTGGGCTGCTTTTTCAGCCTTCTTGGCTGCTAATTCACTAAATACACTGGCAGTAAGGTCATTCATCCTGGTTGCAGGCTGTATCAAATGGGTTCATCCTTTCTCAGAAAATAATGGGTATGTATTATGACAAAGGCAATCTTTCTTTTACCTTATCACTATCCATAAAGAGAGGTAAAGAAGAAAGCGGCCGTCCCAGTGGGGGACAGCCGCCATCCTAGTTTAATCATAATTAATTCGTGTTCCGTGCTCCCAGCTCGCTTCATTCCTTTTGATATCATCCCTGTTACCTATTTCCTCTAATATTTCGCGGTAAATAGTTGCGCCTTCCGGATTTAAGTAAGGCATGATTTGCTGGAAGCTGTGATGAAAGTGAAGAAGTTCTTTGTTACTCCACTTTGTTTTAGGAGTCATGGAAAGTTCAGTGAAATCTCTGCCTACATACATGCTCTCACCTCACCTTTAGTTTTTCTGTGAAGGAGACTTTCTATACGTTATAATGAGACGAGACGTATTACGATGGAGGGAATACATATGAATGAAAAGGTTGCTCTGGTCACTGGAAGCAGCAGAGGGATCGGCAAAAATATTGCCCTTAAATTAGCTGATCAAGGTTATCATGTAGTCATTAATTATGCTCGGAGCAAAAAAGCTGCAGAACAAACAGCTGCGGAGATAGAAGAAAGAGGGGTTAAGGCTCTTACCATTAAGGCTAATGTTGGAAAGCCTGAAAAAATCAAAGAAATGTTCCAGGAAATTAATGACACATTTGGACGCCTGGATGTTTTTGTGAACAACGCCGCTTCAGGCGTCCTGCGTCCAGCCATGGAACTTGAAGAAAGCCATTGGAACTGGACGATGGACATCAACAGCAAGGCCTTGTTATTTTGTGCTCAAGAAGCAGCAAAGCTCATGGAGAAGAACGATGGAGGAAAAATAGTCAGCTTGAGCTCACTTGGCTCCCAGCGTGTTCTTCCAAACTATACAGCCGTCGGGGTTTCAAAAGCCGCCGTTGAGGCGCTTACTCGTTATTTAGCTGTTGAATTGGCCTCTAAGAATATTGTGGTTAACGCTGTTTCAGGAGGAGCAGTAGACACGGATGCACTGACCCATTTCCCTAACAGGGAGGAATTACTGGAGGATGCAGCAAACAGAACTCCGGCTGGAAGAATGGTGGAAACAGAAGACCTTGCAAATGGCGTGATGTTTTTATTGTCAGAAGAAGCGTATATGGTCAGGGGACAAACGTTAATTATTGATGGTGGTATTTCCCTTCTAACCTAACAAAATTAGGCAGTGTATCTGTCGAATAACCTCTACCCTTCACGGGCATCTTAAGCCATGTGGAGGTGAAATAAGATGAAAAACCAACAACAAAACCAAGCGTCTAAAACTAACGCTCAGCAAGTAAGAAAACAAAATGCTCAAGCTGCCCAAAACCAAGGTTTTAAAACTGAATTTGCGAGTGAAACAAACGCTCAAGAAGTACGTCAGCAAAACCAGCAGTCTCAGCAGCGCAAGCAGCAAAACCAACAGCAATAACAGCCCTTCACAGAGGAACCTCTCCCGTCAGAGGTTCCTCTTTTCTATGAGCTCCCAAAGTTGATTTATTACAAGTTAGGTTGTAGAGAAACGTGGGTGACACCATATTGGCACGAGTCTAATGGCATGGCCTAAGGTAAGACCCGAGACTGAAAAAGGGACATTGAATGCGACTGTAATGAAGCAAAAATGGGTGAAGAACTTGAACCTTTAAATGCAAACAGGCCTCTTTTATCGCTGTAAAGAGAAAGGCGTATTTCTCAGTTTAAAGACAGTCCTTATGAAGCATTCGAATGGTAAAGGTCAACCGTCAGTACTTTTCATCTATGTACATATTTCCATAACCTTATGTATGTTTATCCGAAAGTCCATTCTCCTTCGTTTCAAAATAAACACACAAGTTGTATAATAGAAGAGAGAAGATAAAAAGGAATAAGAAAGGTTGATCATTATGGACAACCTCTCAGGGAAGTTGCAGAAGCTTTTTAAGGGAAACAAGGAGAATAAAGTGGAGGAGGAATATCCAGTTCGGCCTGTGTCTGTAGAGGAAGTCCGCCGGGGAATACAGAACCTGGCAAACAGTCTTCCAATGGGAGTCAGTATCCGATCCTTTATTAAACATGATCATTCTGTTGACTTTGAGTTGTTAAAGCCAGTATTAAAGGCTGTTCCAGACAGAAAGTTCTACATGTCCAAAGAAACATTTGAAGTATTTGAGGATGCTGAAACACCAAAGACAATGGATCAAGTACAACTGGCAGTGGACCAATATATTAAGGCAAATGGAGAGTTGCCTGTGGTTCAGGGAGATCCAACCCACAAAGTCTCCTACTTTCTCATTAAAGATTACCTGCGGGTGAAACCATCCTTTGATTTATACCTTGATGAAAAGGATCACCTGGTAATGTTAGAGCCAAATGGTGAAAAGTAGGAAGGAGTCAGTTATGGAATTTCCGCAGACAGGCAGCACGATTGAAGTGCAAAGTTATAAGCACAACGGAACACTTCATCGGGTGTGGGAAGAAACACTAGTTTTAAAAGGCACGTCTAAAGAAATTATCGGTGGAAATGACCGCATTCTTGTTCAAGAAGCAGACGGAAGAAAATGGAGAACGAGAGAACCCGCCATTTGCTATTTTCACGGTGATAAGTGGTTCAATGTTATTGGCATGGTAAGAGCAGACGGGATCTATTATTATTGTAACCTGGGCACTCCTTTTCTATGGGATGAAGAAGCATTGAAATATATTGACTACGACTTGGATATTAAGATCTTTCCTGATATGACCTATACACTGTTAGATGAGGATGAATATCTCCAGCACAAAAGGGAAATGGAATACCCCAGAAAAGTTGACCGGAAAATAAGGCACGGGGTCAAAGAATTGCAGAGCTGGATTCATCAACGTAAAGGGCCTTTTGCCCCACAATTCGTTGAACAGTGGTATGAGAGGTATTTATCATATCGATAATCTCTTCGTGTGAGAAATTAAGGGAGAAACAACATGTCCTGATGTAGCGGAATGGAGTTTCCAAAGTTCAAAAAAGTCAGTGAGAAGGACCTGGAGGGTGGTTACCTTATAGGTCCTTGTCTTTTTCTTTTTGGCTTCAGGTTTCTGTTAAAGGGTAATATTGTTATATAAAAGTCTTCCGGCTACATGATAAATGTGCGGTTTCGGTGATCGCATGAAAGAAGATCCCGCAGGGTGGTACTCCCATATAAAACATAAATAACGGCTTCTTGTTTGAACATAAACAAAATATGTATTGAAAAAGGGGGAGAAATCTGGACAGTATAAAGAGATACCTGAAATTTGTAATGCCATACAAAAAGATAATTTTCTTTACGATTTTAATAGGATTGCTCAAATTCGGAATACCATTGCTTACACCGCTCATTCTGGCTTATGTAATTGATGATATTATATTGGCTGAAGGAATTCCCACTTCTGAGAGGGTGAGCACGTTATTTTGGCTGTTAGGAATCGCGATTGCTGCATTTCTTGTTATCAGGCCGCCCGTGGAGTATTATAGACAATATTTTGCCCAGTGGACGGGAAGCAAAGTATTGTATGACATCCGCGACCAATTGTTTAGCCACATCCAAAAACTGAGTCTGCGCTTTTATTCAAATAGAAAAGCAGGGGAGATTATATCCCGGGTTATTCATGATGTTGAACAGACAAAGAATTTTGTGATCACTGGATTGATGAATATATGGCTGGATATGTTTACGATACTTATTGTTCTTGTCATTATGCTCACCATGAATGCCTGGCTGACTTTAGTGGCTATAGCGTTATTCCCTCTTTACGTTATATCAATTAAGTACTTTTACAGCAGGCTTCGTATGCTTACTCGTGTGCGGTCGCAAGCACTCGCAGAAGTACAGGGTCACCTTCATGAAAGGGTTCAGGGAATGAGCGTTATTCGAAGTTTTGCTTTGGAGGAATATGAACAGAAGCAATTTGACAGAAGAAACAGCCATTTTTTAAATAAAGCAATTGACCATACGAAATGGAATGCCAAAACATTTGCAGTTGTTAACACCATTACTGATATAGCTCCTTTAATAGTGATATTAGCCGCTGGATATTTTGTTTTGACGGCAGGGCTGCAGGTTGGGGAAATGGTAGCCTTTGTTGCATACATGGAACGGCTTTATAATCCTTTACGGCGGTTAATTAATTCTTCAACCACTTTAACTCAGTCTATTGCTTCTATGGACAGGGTGTTTGAATTTGTAGATGAGAAATATGATATTGAGGATCAAAAGGGAGCAGTCCCTGTAAAAAATGCTCAAGGCTCTGTTTACTTTGACCATGTCAGCTTTCAATATTCTGACGAGAATGAATGGGTCCTGAATGATATTAACCTTGATGTGCGGCCGGGAGAAACGGTAGCACTTGTGGGAATGAGCGGCGGGGGGAAAAGTACACTTGTAAGCTTAATCCCAAGATTTTATGACGTGACCCATGGCAGAATACTGCTCGATGGGAGAGATATTAGAGAGTATCAGGTCAGAAGTCTGCGTGATAATATTGGCATGGTTTTGCAGGATAATATTTTGTTTAGTGATTCGGTTCGGTTGAACATCTTGATGGGAAATCCTGAAGCTAGTGAAGAGGAAGTCATTCGAGCTGCCAAAGCAGCAAATGCTCACGATTTTATCCTGAACCTGCCGGATGGGTATGATACAGAGGTAGGAGAAAGAGGAGTGAAACTTTCAGGAGGACAAAAGCAGCGTATTGCAATTGCAAGAGTCTTTTTAAAGAACCCTCCTTTGCTTATTTTTGATGAAGCTACGTCAGCCTTGGATTTAGAAAGTGAGCATTTAATTCAAGAAGCGATGCAAGAACTGGCCAAGGACCGTACTACTTTTATAGTGGCGCATCGTCTTTCTACCATCACTCACTCTGACCGGATCGTAGTCATAGAAAATGGAAAAGTAATTGAAAGCGGGAGCCATCATGAGCTCATCCAAAAGAAGGGCGCTTATCAAAAACTGTTTAATGTGCAGCAGCTTTCCTGAATGAATAAAAAGAACCTTGCTCCGTCGAGCGAGGTTCTTTTTATGGAGACAGATTTATCCTTAAGCTGCAGTAAAGACAAGGAGAATCAATGCTTGACCAGACGGCCAGTTTCCCCCTGTCTTACTCTCAATCCTCATCCCTTATTTCGACTTGGTTCACATTGGTGTGATAGTTAAAGAAGCTTTCGACAAGGCGATCTAAATGCTCCAGCTGCTCGTTGTATTCAACAATATGCGAGACGATAGGGAGAATGTGGAGCCATTCATCACGATTAATCTCATGGTGATCATATAAATCCATAAATAAATCAGTAAGTGACTCTTTTCCTTCGTCTACTTCCTCAGCCATCTCATCAGTGAGCTTTGTATTGACTTTGCCGACATACCGCAAAAGAATCCGGTCGTGGTAATTTGTTAAGTGGTCGAGCTGGTCTCTTACCAGTTTTTGAAGCCGATCGGGCATGTGTTGAAGGTCATTTCCATATTTATCGAGTGTCCGAAGAATCATAAATGATTTTTTCAAGGTGAAAAGCATTTGTTTAAAAAGCACAATCTTTCTTGCTTTTCCGAGCTTGCTTTTGGTAAAGTATGTTCTTTCTTCTTTGTATAAAAGATAGAGGTTATCCATTTTAATGATATTTTCGTTAATTCTTGGGATGTCTTTCTTTAACGACTGCTGGTTGGTTTCATGTCTTGTAACCAGGCGGATCCAGCGAATAACTTCTTCTGTGTTATACACAAGCTTTCGATAAAGGCGTGTTTCATACTTAGGCGGAATAAACAATAAATTTACTATAAAGGCAGCAAAAACCCCTACCATAATAAGGAAGAATCTAGAAGCGGCAAAGGCAATAAAATCATCTGTCGGATTCCCCATAATAATAATAATTGTGACAAGTGCAAGAGGAATAGTTGATTCATCCAGTTTTAGCTTAATCAGGATAGCAATCGCAACTACAACAGTGACACCGATAATCACTGGTTCATGGCCAAAGGTCATGGCAAAAGCCACAGCAAGAACGGCACCAATTATATTTCCTTGCACCTGATCGAGAATTGTTTGATACGTCCTGTAAATAGAAGGCTGAATCGCAAATGTGGCAGCAAGTGCTCCGTACATTGCCGGCTCAAGCCCCAGCCAGGAGGCTGTATATAGAGCGAGAACAATGGCCAGACCTGTCTTGAAAATTCTTGCCCCTAGTTTCATCTAGTGTAACGAGTCCTTTCTTGGTGGTTTAAAAACCATATTGTAGATAAAGATTTCTTTGCAGCAGTTATGTCCAATTCGGTACTATACACCTTTTGGAAGGTTTCATCAAGAACAAAAAAGGAGGGAAAGAAGACAAAGAGCCACTAACAAAGGGCTCCGCTAACATTATTAACGAAACCCTCCTTTTACATTTATTGTTCTTCAGCTATATCTTGCTCATTGTCTTCCTCAAGTCCATGATAATCAATTTCTTCCTCGGCCATTTCGTTTTCAATGTTTTCATCGATTTGTTCCTTTACAGCTTCTGCATTTCCTTGTTCGTAAATTTCTTTGGCTTCTTCTGCGCTTTTGTTTTCAATAAAGTAAGCTATTGAAGCCTGGCAAAGGCCCCACGTTGCGGTAGCAGCAATGGTCCCGGAAATAGCATGTCCTACAGCAGGAAAGACGTATTTACTCAGGGAGCGGGCCATTTGCCGGAGTGCTAAAGCTGAACCGATATTTACACCAATTGCTGTCAGGAATTCAACAATTGTTTTTCTGCTTAAATCCCTTCCAGAAACATAAGCGATTGCAGAAATCATAGATATCTGAATGCTGGTTATGATAGGGAGGTCCCCCCAGGGGATAGGCTGTGCTCCTATTCCACCAGTCAGTGCAGAGGCACTTTTGCCTATAGAACGAGCAATTTTTTTTGGATTTCAGCTGCCTGGGTAATTTTTGCCCAGGACATCCAAGTGCTGTCAGGTAAATGATCCAATAAAAAATCAAGCAGCAGATCTATATTCCATCGCCGGTCATATACTATCTCTTCATCCTTAAAGGCAAGATAGGCGCATACCGGAATGGTGCCCGCAATCTGTGGAAGGGAGTTTTTTAGATGATTGTCTAAATGAGTTACAGCCTCTTGAATATGTTCTTCCTTTTCTTCACCGAAAGGAGGTTCAGCATCATATATAGGGTCTAATTCATCGACCTGAGTTACAATCCCAATAATAGGGGGAGAGTAATCATGATGGGCATGGACAAAGTTTCTTAGCTCTTCCAGCTGGGCAATATCCTCTTGGATTCTTGCGTCTACTTCCTTTGCTTTTACTAAAAAGAGAAAGGCATCTGGATATTTTTCTAAAAGAGAGTATTTGACTTCTTCGAGTGCATCTTCCTCCTGCACGTCTTCCACAGGGCTGATCCTTCCCCAAGCCCTCTTGTATCGAGGACCTCCATTTCTGAATCCTTCTCTTCATGATGGTACATATGCCAGCTTCCTTGGCCTGTCTGAGCTTTAACGGATCCGATCTCTGCTACTGGGGAACTGAATACCGCATTTAGCAGCGTCGATTTTCCTGACCCTCTCCGGCCTACAACTGCAAACCTGGGAGGGCGTGAGCGCAGAAAAAGCTCTTCCAGCCGATATACTTCTTCGTCTACTTTATTACGTAAAGGCCCGGGAAGCCTGGGCATTAATTTTTCTTTAATCAGCTCAATGGGCTGTTCTAAATTTTCTCTTTCAATAGAGGGCATATTTCTCCTCCTTTTTAGAATGCTCCTTACCCTTTCCCTTTTTAGGTAAGAAATATGTATTGTTCTATTAGGAAAAAAGAGGATGAGGGCAACCAACCCTAAAAGGATACTTGAAAGCATTTTTAAAGGACTTTCATTTACGTTACAAAAAAAACTGCTCTGCTTAGGAGGGCAGAGCAGCAAAGATTAAAGAATAGGTTGCTCTCATAGGGCAGAGAGTTTTTCAAAAGCTTGATCTACCGCTGCTATTGTTTCTTCTATATCCTCTTTTGTATGTTCTGTTGTCAGGAACCATGCTTCATACTTTGATGGTGCAAGGTTTATGCCCTGGTTGAGTAATGCTTTGAAGAAGGAAGCAAACAATTCCCCGTCGCTGTTTTCTGCACCTTCATAGTTTGTTACTTTTTTGTCTGTGAAATACACCGTTAAGGCGCCCTTTAACCGATTAATTTGTATAGATATATTGTGCTTTTCAGCCGCCTTTAGAATCCCTTCTTCCAACAGGGAGCCAAGCTTGTCGAGCCGCTCGTAAATTCCCTCCTCGCGAAGTACCTCTAAGCAGGCAATACCAGCGCTCATAGAAGCCGGGTTTCCAGACATGGTCCCAGCCTGATAAGCCGGTCCAAGTGGGGCTACTTCCTCCATAATATCAACACGGCCGCCGTATGCCCCGATAGGGAGCCCGCCGCCGATAATTTTGCCCATAGCTGTCATATCTGGTTCTATTCCAAGATGATTTTGAGCTCCCCCGTACATGAAACGGAAGGCGGTAATAACTTCATCATAGATAACGAGCCCCCCTGCTTCGTGGGTGAGGTCATTTACCTGTTGAAGAAAGCCTTCTTTCGGTTCAACAATTCCAAAGTTGCCGACGATTGGCTCTACAAGCACAGCCGCGATCTCGTCTCCCCAATGCTGTAAAGCCTCTTTGTAAGCTTCAATATCGTTAAAAGGAACCGTGATCACTTCTTCTGCAATGTTCTTTGTCACACCCGCCGAATCAGGTGAACCCAGAGTAGAAGGACCGGAGCCGGCAGCAACAAGCACCAGGTCAGAATGTCCGTGGTAGCATCCTGCAAACTTAATAATCTTATCTCTTCCTGTATAGGCTCTGGCAACCCTTATCGTGGTCATGACTGCCTCTGTTCCCGAATTTACAAAACGTACTTTTTCAAGAGAAGGAATCGCCTCTTTAAGCATTTTGGCAAACTGGTTTTCAAGCTTTGTAGGTGTCCCGTATAAAGTCCCGTTTTCGGCGGCCTTTGTGATGGCTTGCGTGATGTGAGGGTGAGCGTGTCCGGTAATAATAGGTCCGTAGGCGCCTAAATAATCTATGTACCGGTTTCCGTCCACATCATAAAAATAAGCTCCTTTTCCTTTTTTCATAAATACAGGTATGCCGCCGCCAACACCTTTAAAAGAACGAGAGGGGCTGTTTACCCCGCCGACAATATGTTCGCAGGCTTCTTTATATAGGTTTTCTGAGTTAGTGAAATTCATTTATGTCACTCCTTATGTGTACTCTTTGTACATTCTAGCATAAAAGGCAGGGGGCCTTTTAAGTTGTGAAATTTCCTTGCTTTGGTTACTCTAATACGTAAGAAAATGAAACAGGGGGAATGTGATCATGACTGTAAAAGAAGGGCAGCAGGCACCGGATTTTTCTCTTCCGGCAAGTAATGGAGAAACCGTTTCTCTTTCGGAATTTCAAGGGAAGAATGTAGTGTTATATTTTTACCCTAAAGACATGACACCGGGATGCACCACACAAGCCTGTGACTTTAGAGACTTCAGTGAAGAATTTGACAAGACAGATACTGTAGTCCTTGGAATTAGTCCGGATCCTATGGAGAGGCACAAGAAATTTATTGAAAAGCACGGACTATCCTTTTTACTTTTAGCTGATGAAGACAAAAAGGCCGCGGAAGCATATGAAGTCTGGAAGTTAAAAAAGAATTTTGGTAAAGAATACATGGGAATTGAACGTTCAACCTTTGTGATTGATAAACAAGGGAAAATAGTGAAAGAATGGCGAAAGGTGAGAGTCAAAGAGCATGTTGAGGAAGTGCTGAATTACGTTAAAGAAAATCTGGCGTGAGATTGAATGAAAAATTCTCATCTAGTTTAAGATAAAAATCGGCAAGGAGGATTTTCATCGTGAGAATCGTTTCTTCAGCAAAGATAAAAAAAGCATTGCGGGAGGATCTTGAAGAGTCCTTTCAACATGCAGAATTTCGTTTTTTCGGTGATATAGATGAAGCCAGGTCTTCATTGCCGGAAGCAGATGTACTCATAACCTATGGGGAAGATCTTACTGCCAGGGAAATTAAAGAAGCAAAGAATCTTAAATGGATTATGGTGATTTCAGCAGGAATGGACCTCATGCCTTTTGAAGCGATTCAGGATAAAGGTATTATGGTTACAAATGCCAGGGGGATACATAAAAAGCCTATGGCAGAATACACGATGGCTATGATTCTTCAATACGCACGACAAGCCTCTATTGTAAGGGAAAATGAAGAAAGAAGAAGATGGGATCGAAAAGTTACAATGACCGAGATCAACCAGCAGTCTATTGGTATCCTGGGTCCCGGAGCAATCGGCGGAGAAATAGCCAGGCTTGCGAAAGCGTTTGGTATGAAAACTATGGGATATAACCGCAGCGGACGTCCTGTAGAACATGTGGATCATATCTATTCAGATCACCAGTTGGACCAGCTTTTAAGGGTGTCGGATTACGTTGTTTCTGTTCTGCCGGCTACAGAGGAAACACATAACATGGCAGACCGTTCATTCTTTCAAAAAATGAAAGAAACAGGCGTTTTTATTAATATTGGACGAGGCAGTACAGTGAAGGAAGAGGAATTAATTCATGCGCTTGATAATGGAGAGCTTGCACATGCTATCCTTGACGTTTTTAAGGAAGAACCTCTTCCTGAAGATCATCCGTTTTGGGAGATGGAAAAGGTTACAGTGACGCCGCATCTTTCGGGAATTTCGCCTCAATACCATCCCCGGGCTCTGGAAATTTTTAAAAGAAATCTTGAAGTCTTTCTTGCCGGGGGAGAAGAATATATTAACAGTGTAGATAAGTCTAAAGGGTATTAAAATGCCTTACGAACAGCGCCTCTTCCTTATATAATAATTATAACAATGTAGGAAAACATCTAATTAGAAATGTTATAATATAGACGTAGTTATTGTGAAATGAGGAGTGTAAGCTTTAGGGGGGATGCTTGTTGAAACTGTTTATTTGTATTGTGGAAAGTTTTTACCGGGATGAGATTGAAACAAAAATGAAGGAAAAAGGATACCGAATGACAGAATTATCAAGCAGCGGGGGATTTTTAAAACGTGGCAACACAACCTTTCTCTTTGGAGTAAGAGACAGCGGAGTTGAAGAGCTGAAATCTTCCTTGAAGAATATATGCACAGCTTATGAACAGAAAAAAGGCAGGAGTTCTCCGGATTCCCACCGCTTTACCTCCTTTTTGCTCGATGCTTCAGAAGGTGCACATTTCCTTGCATCATTGCATGGGAAATAGAAGAAAAGGGGAGCGTACTTGTTGACAATAAATGTCTATCTCTTATACAATAAATTATAACCATTATTAAGAAAGAATTGCTTTATGGAAGTGAGGTGCATGACGATGGCAACTGAACGCATTCAACAAGCGGTTAATGCATTAAAGACTACCAGGGTTCGCATGACCCCGCAACGTCATGCCATATTGGAATATTTATTTGAATCTATGAGTCACCCAACAGCTGACGAAATATATAAAGCTCTTGAAGGTAAATTTCCAAATATGAGCGTAGCTACAGTGTATAATAACCTTCGTGTCTTTAAAGATGTAGGAATCGTAAAGGAATTAACTTATGGAGACTCTTCCAGCCGGTTTGACTGTGTAACCACTGAACATTACCATGTTATTTGTGAAGAGTGCGAAAAAATAGTTGATTTTCATTATCCAGGGCTGGATGAAGTGGAAACTCTGGCTGAGCATGTAACAGGATTCCAGATTGAAAGCCATAGAATGGAGATTTATGGTACATGTGATGAATGTTTGGAGAAAAAGAAGCATTAAAAAAGCTGGGCGCTTGTAGGAAGCGCTCAGCTTTTTTTCTGTTATATTTTAAATCGAATTCTTTGCCTTCAAGCTCTGCGTCCAGGGTTAATGGTTCGTTACAAGACATACAGGCATCTACGCGCCTAGAATTTTTGTGGTCTTTCCGCAATTAGGGCATTGGACTGTTACAGTTTTGGTGGACATCATGCCAATCCAAAAGTACACCCCGCTGCTTGCAAGGATAAAAATAAAACCAAGGATCATTGTTACAGACATAATAACGGGTGAGGTACGAAAGAAGATGCCAATATACATCACAAGTATACCTACAAAGACAAGAACAAGAGCGAATGTCCTTATCTTATTAATCTTACTGGTTGTTTTTGCTGCCATATTTATACCCTCCTGAAAAGTTAGTATACCATAATCAGGGAAAGGGAGAAATGACAAGAACATGACAGATCAGCAAACATTCCTTTATAACGAAAAAGGGATTAATGAATTGGTGTCGAACTTTTGTTTTAGAAGTACATGAAGAGTATTATGTACAAAGTAATGGCAGAAGAAAGAAGGAGAGGGGAAAAGGGAGGGAGCAAAGATGGAAGAAAAGTTTCAACATATATATAAAGAATTTGAAAACAGCCCGGATACCCTCGGGATCTTGTCAGTAAGAAAAAAAGAAACACAAGAATCTTTTACAGACTTCTTTGATGTAATAGTGGTTGTCATTGTGAAAATGGAAACCCAGACAAATGTAAAGCACTATGATTGTGATGGCCGATCAGTCGCACTTCATCTCGTTACGGAAAAGGAAATCTTTCATTGGATGATTACCGGAGCAAATAGAAAAGTCATTGAATGGGTTTTTAAAGGAAGAATACTTTTCAATAGAAATGAAGCAGTTACTTCCTTAAGAGAAAGGTTAAATAATTTCCATGCTGTTGATCAGGAGCAGAAAATAGGTGTGGAATTTGCTAAGCTTATCCGATACTTCGAGGATGGGAAATCTCTATATAACGGCTTGAATTTCCTTGATGCTTTTCATCATTTCCTGCGGGCTCTGCAGCATTTAGCGCGTCTGAATATTATAGAACAAGGGAGATATCCGGAAATTACTGTCTGGGAACAGGTGAGGGATATTGAGCCGGAAACGTATAAATTGTATCAGGAATTAGTGCTGGGTGAAGAGCCTCTTGAAAAAAGACTGGAATTATTAATGATCGCTATTGAGTTTGCGATACGATCTAACCTGAAAATAGGAAGCGTACATTTATTGACTGTTATGGAAAAGCGGACAGGTTCATGGACTTTTGAAGAATTAGCCGGGCAAAGAGAAGTACAGGAGTATATTATCGATTTGGAAGTGGTGATTGCTTACCTGGCTGACCATGGGGTAATCGAGAAGTTTGAGAAAGATTCCTGCACACCAGGTGTCTCTTACTTAAACTATCATTTGCAAGAAAGATAATAATTTATGATTGACGCTAGGTTACATAGGTGATATATTATTAAACGTCGCTGATTCGCAGCGGCGATTTCTTTTCAAAAATAATAAAAAAACTTGTTGACTGTTTCGTATCAGCATGTTACATTATTATTCCGCGCTTAAAAGCAAGCGAGTCAGCAAAATCCTTTTACAAAAGGGTGTTGACAGCTAAGCGGGCGCATGATAAATTGTTAATTGTCGCTTAAGAACAGCGAGTTACCAAAAATGAATTAAAAAAACTTGTTGACTTGGTGTTGGCGATATGTTAACATGAA
>NZ_BAXQ01000016.1:0-90767 GCF_001310615.1 Thalassobacillus sp. C254
ATGTGGTGCCAGGCACCCGAATGAGGTGCAGTGTGTAGAAAAGGGTGCGGTCCGCGTGAAGCAGTCGTTTGGCCGGCGAGTCATGTTACAGGGATGTGACAACTTGATGTGGTGCCAGGCACCCGAATGGGGCGCGGTGGGTAGAAAAGGGAGAGAGCCGCGTGAAGCAGTCGTTTGGCCGGCGAGTCGTGTTACAGGGATGTGACAACTTGATGTGGTGCCAGGCACCCCCAAAAGGCACCCCCAAAGGCACTCCCCGAAAAGCACCCAAAAAAAACCGAAAAAAGCACCTGAAATTGGGTGTCGAAAAGAAATCTTTGGTTATTTGTCGTTTTAGAAGGGAATGGATGAAGGAATATAGAATTAAAGAGGTACTGAAAGGAGGAGTTCATTTGATGAACTACAACATTCGTGGCGAAAACATTGATGTAACTCCAGCATTAAGAAAGTATGTAGAAAAGAAAGTCGGTAAGCTAGAAAGGTATTTTGACACTACCCCAGTAGCAGATGTCCACGTGAATATGCAGGTTCTAAACAGTCAAAACATCATTGAAATTACAATTCCAATGCCTCAACTCCTTTTAAGAGCAGAAGAACGACACACGGACATGTACGCTGCTATTGATCTTGTTACGGAAAAGCTGGAAAGGCAGATCCGTAAGCATAAAACGAAAGTAAACCGTAAGTTCCGCCAAGATGGAAGCGTAAAGTACATGTTCAAAAATGAACTGGAAGAACTCACAGAAGCTAACGGTGAAGCTGTTCTGGAAGATGATGACGAGTTGGAAATTGTCCGTAACAAACGGTTTAACTTAAAGCCGATGGATGCGGAGGAAGCCATCCTGCAAATGGATATGCTCGGTCATAACTTCTTTGTTTTTGCAGATGCAGTAAGTGGTTCCACGAATGTGGTGTACCGTCGCAAAGATGGACGCTACGGATTGATTGAGCCAGAATAAAAGCGACAAAGAGGTCATTTAAAAAAAACTACAGAATGAGAGGGCGCAACTGTCACTAGACGGTTGTGCCTTTTAACGCTTTAAAGCTATATTGGCGCAAACCCGTGAAAGGAACAGGCTGTCACTTGGAAGGTGGATATTCAAGATCAGTCCATTCGATTGTTACAATAACATTACATCTACAAAAGGTGCCAGGCACCCCTTAGAGGGGTCTTTCATATAATGACTTCTTCTTCCTTTCTTCACGGTTTCTCCCCCGTTGTAACGAATAAGACAAACTGATAAAATGAAGCATAAGTGCGAGACTTATTTTCATCTGCAGATGAAAGAGAGGACGATGATTTAAATTATGATGGGCTTGCTAAAAAAAGTCATTGGAGATACAAACCAGCGTCAAGTGAAGAAGTTGGAAAAAGCAGTGGTCCAGGTAGAATCACTGGCTGATGATATGAAGAAGCTGTCGGATGACGGTCTCCGCCAGAAGACAGAAGAGTTCAAAGAGCGTTACCAAAATGGTGAGTCTCTTGATAAGCTTCTTCCGGAAGCCTTTGCGGTTGTTCGTGAAGCAGCAGGACGAGTGCTGAACATGACTCCGTTTAGAGTCCAGATTATGGGTGCTCTTGTGCTTCATGACGGAGATATCGCTGAAATGAAGACAGGTGAAGGAAAAACGTTGGTTGCCACCATGCCGGTATATCTGAACGCGATTACTGGTAAAGGAGTGCACGTGATTACGGTCAACGATTATCTTGCCCGTCGTGACAGTGAACAAATGGGTGATTTATATAGATTTTTAGGATTAACTGTAGGTTTGAACGAAAAAGGAATGACAAAAGACGAAAAGCGTGAAGCGTATAGCTGCGATATCACGTACGGGACCAATAATGAGTATGGTTTTGATTATTTGCGTGACAACATGGTTCTCTACAAGGAGCAAATGGTGCAGCGGCCACTCAATTTTGCGGTAGTCGATGAAGTCGACTCTATTTTAATTGATGAAGCTCGTACACCTTTGATCATTTCCGGTTCAGTAGAACAGACAACCCAAATGTATGCCGAAGCGGATGCATTTGTACGCTTTTTAAATAAAGAAGAAGATTTTACTTTTGATGAAAAAACAAAGAATGTACAGCTGACCGAAGAGGGCGTTAATAAAGCAGAGCGTCACTTTAACATTGAGAACCTTTTTGACGCGAAAAATGTTTCCATTACCCACCATATTAATCAGGCTCTTAAAGCCCATGTTGCCATGGTAAAAGACTCGGATTACGTGGTTGATGACGGTGAGGCGGTCATTGTTGACCAATTTACAGGTCGTTTAATGAAGGGACGCCGTTACAGTGACGGCCTTCATCAAGCCATTGAAGTAAAAGAAGGCCTTCAAGTTCAAAAAGAAAGCATGACTTTGGCGTCCATTACGTTCCAGAACTATTTCCGTATGTACCAAAAGCTTGCAGGGATGACGGGAACGGCAAAGACCGAGGAAGAAGAATTCCAAAATATTTATGGGATGAATGTAACTTCTATTCCTACGAATAAGCCGATTGCCCGTGAGGACAACGCCGATTTAATTTACAAGTCTAAAGACGGAAAGTTTAAAGCGGTGGTTGAAAAGATAGAAGAGCTTTATAAAACAGGACAGCCGGTGCTTGTTGGTACTGTAAGTGTAGAAACCTCTGAACACGTTTCGAAGCTATTGAAAAAGCGTCGTGTTCCACATAATGTCCTTAACGCAAAAAATCAATGAAAATGAAGCCAAAATTATTGAAAATGCCGGCCAGAAAGGTGCGGTTACAATTGCAACGAACATGGCAGGACGAGGAACAGATATTAAGCTTGGCGAGGGTGTAAGAGAGCTTGGAGGCCTGTATGTGATAGGTACAGAGCGTCACGAAAGCCGTCGTATTGATAACCAGCTCCGGGGACGTTCCGGTCGTCAAGGAGATCCTGGTGTATCTCAGTTTTATCTTTCTATGGATGATGAATTAATGCGCCGTTTCGGCTCGGACAACATGCGTGGCATGATGGAAAAGCTGGGCATGGAAGAAGATCAGCCTATTGAAAGCAGACTAGTCAGCCGTGCAGTAGAAACAGCTCAAAAACGAGTAGAAGGCTCCAACTTTGATACTCGTAAGCAAATCCTTCAATATGACGATGTGATGCGTGAACAGCGTGATATTGTATACGCTCAGCGAATGGAAGTTCTCGAGTCAGAGAATCTGAGTGAAATTGTCATGAAAATGATCAATTCTACCGTTGAACGAGGGGTTAGGGCGCATACACCTGAAGAGGAAGTTCCTGAGGATTGGGATCTTGATGCTATTGTGAACTACCTGAATGGCGTGGCCTTTTCAGAGTACGAAATGACTACAAAAGAAATCTGGGGCAAGGAGCCTGAAGAAATCATTGACCTTGTCATGGAAAAGGTGAAAGAAGAGTACAAGCAAAAAGAAGACGAGGTCGGCGAAGAGCATATGCGTGAGTTTGAGAAAGTCGTCATGCTCCGCGCTGTGGATCGCAAATGGATGAATCACATCGATCAGATGGATCAGCTTCGTCAGGGTATTCACTTGCGTGCATACGGGCAGAATGACCCTCTTCGTGAATATAAGTTTGAAGGCTTTAACATGTTTGAAGAGATGGTAGCCTCTATTGAAGAGGAAGTAACAACTCATGTGATGAAAACCAAGATTGAGTCTAATAATTTAGAGCGTGAGCCTGTTGCTCAGGGGAAAGCAGTTCATGGCAACAATACGGAACGAAATGAAAAGAAGCGCCAGCCAGTCCGGAAAGCACAGGAAATAGGTCGTAACGCGTCTTGCCCTTGCGGCAGCGGGAAAAAGTACAAAAACTGCTGCGGCGTGGCAAAGGCAAAGGCATAAATCAAGGTGCCAGGCACCGGCGATGGTGCGTAATATAAAAAGTGCCGCAATGCCTGGTGCAAAGGGATTTCCTGAAAAAGGAATGTTACAACCGGTCGTGGTGCCAGGCACCCCAAATGGGTTGTAATATAAAAAGTGCCGCAATGCCTGGTGCAAAGGGATTTCCTGAAAAAGGAATGTTACAACGAGTCGTGGTGCCAGGCACCCTAAATGGGTTGTAATATAAAAAGTCTCGCGGTGCCTGGTGCAAAGGGATTTCCTGAAAAAAGAATGTTACAACGGGTCGTGGTGCCAGGCACCCCAAAAGGCACCGCGGTCCAAAATAATATGAGGTGACAATTGTGGATTTTGCAGATATAAAGAATGAACTTTCAACTATGGCTAAACGTTTAGCGGACTTCCGGGGGTCTCTTTGACCTCGCTGAAAAGGAAGAACGAATCGCTGAATTAGAAGAAAAAATGACTGAGCCTGGCTTTTGGGACGATCCCGACAAATCTAAGAAAGTCATCGATGAATCTAACGTTCTCAAAGAAACGGCAAATGGCTTTAAGAGCCTTGCTGACAAGTACGAGAATCTTGAAGTAACATACGAGCTCGTCAAAGAGGAAGAGGATGAAGGGCTGTACGAAGAGCTTGAAGAAGGAGTAAAGGAGCTTAACAAAGAGCTGAATGACTTTGAACTCCAGCTTCTCTTAAGTGAGCCGTATGATAAGAAAAACGCCATCCTTGAGCTCCACCCAGGAGCAGGCGGCACGGAGTCCCAGGACTGCGTCCATGCTTTTGCGGATGTACACACGCTGGGCCGAAAAAAGAGGGTTCCAAGTGGAAACACTTGATTACCTTCCAGGCGATGAAGCAGGAGTGAAAAGCGTAACCTTATTGATCAAAGGCCATAACGCTTATGGCTACCTGAAGGCTGAAAAGGGAGTTCACCGTCTTGTCCGGATTTCTCCATTTGATTCCTCGGGACGCCGCCATACATCTTTTGTTTCCTGTGAGGTTATGCCGGAAATGGATGAGGATGTTGAAATTGAGGTGCGGACTGAGGACCTTAAAGTTGATACGTACCGGGCGAGCGGCGCAGGCGGGCAGCATGTCAACACGACAGATTCGGCTGTCCGGATTACACACCTGCCAACCAACACGGTGGTAACCTGCCAAAATGAGCGCTCTCAGCTGAAAAACCGCGAGCAGCTATGAAAATGCTAAAAGCGAAGCTGTATCAGCGCCAAATTGAAGAACAGCAAAAAGAACTCGATGAAATCCGCGGTGAACAAAAGGAAATTGGCTGGGGAAGCCAGATTCGATCCTATGTGTTCCATCCATACAACATGGTAAAGGATCATCGTACAAACCATGAGGTTGGAAACACAGCTTCAGTCATGGACGGCGGCCTTGATGCTTTTATTGATGAGTATTTACGTTCAACGATGAAAACTTGATCACGCTGAATCCTTATACCCTCTGAACTTCTGGAGACAGAAGAGCAGGGGGTTTCTTCTTTTTCATTTCTATTTCCTTCTGCTTCCTATGGTTTCTCTTACTTAAAACGATTACACTGAATATAGGAAAAAAGGAGGTGGGTGAGCGATGTGGAAAGCTGTGTCTATGCTATTGCTGGCGTTAGGTTTAGCGTTCAGCTTTTCGTATGTAAAAGCAGAAGAAGATCTCCATCATATACCGGTAACAGAACAGGAATTCATCGTGGCTTATGACCCTGACCTGCCCCCTCTCCATTTGGAAAACGAAAACCTCGATGGGTTTTCTATTGAAATATTTAATGAAGTGGCTGAAAGAACTGGCTTACGTATTCAATACATCCCTATGTCAAAGGAGGAATCTCTAGAGGCCATCCGGGAAAGGGAAATTGATATGATTCTCAGTATTAATTTTTCAGAACAGGATGCGGAGTTTATGGAGTTCAGTGAATCCATTCTATCAAGCTCTGTCGGGCTGGTGGTGCCTGCCGAGGAGGAAAACATAGAAGGCATTACAAGTCTTAGCGGGCAGGTCACGGCTTTGCAGAGGGAAACCATTGAATACGGCTTTTTACGAAATGTTCAAGGAATCAGATATCAAGCCACAAGTAATCAGGTGACAGGGCTGGAGCTTCTTGTCAGCGGAAGAGCAGACGCTTTTGTTGGAAACGTTCTCACAGCAGAACACTTTTTTGAGGAACGGGACCTGATTGAAAATTACCAGGTGGTGAATAACTATGTTCTTCCCGTTGAATTTTCTGTTGGAGTCCAGGGAGAGCACTATCAGCTGCTACATACAATTAACAGGGGCATCCGTGAGGTGAAAAGCGACGGAACCTATACTCAAATTTATGAAAACTGGTTTGTGGATGAAGAAGAACAATTAATAAGTCAGCTTTGGCGGGCTCTGCAAATCACAGGGGTGCTTTTTTAGCCATTATTATTTTGCTGCTTCTTGGTGTCCGCTGGAACAGGCAGTTAAAGCGAGAGGTTGATAAAAAAACAAGGGTGCTGAACCGGTTGAATCAGTCTCTTCAATACCAGGTTGAGCAGACAAAAAACAGTACCGAGTTTCAAAGGCAGATCTTAAACTCAAGCCCCCGGGGCATCATTACGATTAATGACAACAGAGAAGTAACTACGATTAACCCGAAAGCGATACACCTTTTAGAAGCAGAGGAGGACATAAAGGGAAAAAGATTCGAAGAGCATCCTCTTCTTAAGAAGCTGCTGGAAGGAAAGTATGCACAGGTCATGAAAGGGAGGGAAGACAGTTTCTAGGGCAGGAAACGATATGGACAAACTCTCAAAATGAAAGCTTATACCTTCGCTATTATGTGTATCCTCTTTATAATTTTGCAAGTGAGATTACTGGAATTATATTTGCCATCGAGGACAATACTGCTGAACAGATGGTGAGGCAGCAAATGTTTGAACAGGAAAAAAATCAGGCTTTAAGCCGGGTTGTGGCAGGGATTGCTCATGAAATCAGAAACCCCCTTTCATCCATTAAAACCTTTGTTGAGCTGATTCCGAAAAAATTTCAGAGTGAACGGTTCCAAAAACAAATAACTACCCACGTCCCCCGGGAAATAGACAGGCTCAATCAATTAATAGAAGCTGATAGATTATGCACGGCCGAAAACTCAAAGTGTTGAAGTAGTTAATCTTATTTCCATAGTAAAAGATTGTGCAATACTATTTGAAAGAACTGTAAACAATAAAGGTTTTATTCTGGAAACAGATTGGCCGGAACAGGTTTGTGTAAAAGCAGATCCTGACCAGCTCAAACAGGTGATCATCAACTTAATGATAAATGGACTGGATGCTATGGAAGAAAGAAAAGACGACAATTCCCTTTCTTTACAGCTTACAGTAAAAAAAGGACCTTCATCCGTGTTTGTTATTGTGAAAGACGAAGGACCGGGAATTACTGAGGAGGCAAAGAAAAAGGTATTCGAACCTTTTTACACCACAAAAGCAAAGGGCACAGGCCTTGGCTTGTCTATTGCTCAGCAATACGTGAAAGAAAACCATGGAAAATTAAGAATTGATGGAGTAAAGGATAAAGGAACGAAAGTTGAGCTCGAATTTCCGATTGTTCCTTGCAGAGGAGAAGCTTCAAAGGAATAAGACAGGAGGGAGAGATAAGGCATGAAAAGAATACTGATAATAGATGATGAACCGTCTATATGTGCTTCATTGGAATTTGCACTGGAGGACGAATACGAGGTTGAAAGCACAACTGACCCGGATCAGGGAGTTCAATTAATCAAGGAAAGTCATTATCACCTCTGTCTTCTTGACCTGAAAATAGGAAACAGGGACGGTCTGGACGTTTTGCAGGAAATAAAACAAGAAAAGCCTGGCATGATCGTAATTATGATTACGCCTACGGCACGATTGAATCGTCAGTAAATGCCCTGCACCTGGGCGCTTATTCATACCTTACCAAACCTGTTAACACAGAAGAGCTTACCTCGGTCATACGCCGAGCTCTCCACTACAATGAACTAAATCATCAGGTTGAGTACTTAACTCAAGAGCTTGAAAAGAAATACAGCAAAGATGGGATGATCGGAAGCAGCCAATCCATGGCCAAGGTTTACCAAATGATTGACAAAGTAAAAGAGGTAGATACCAACGTGCTCATTACGGGGGAAAGCGGAACGGGCAAAGAGCTTGTGGCCCGGGCCGTTCATTTTTCCGGAAAGCGGAAGAGGGAGCATTTTGAGGTTGTCAATTGTGCAGCCATCCCGGAGCACCTCCTTGAAAGTGAATTATTTGGCTATGAAAAAGGAGCATTTACAGGAGCAACAGCCAGTAAGCAAGGGAAATTTCAGCTGGCTAATAAGGGGACGATGTTTTTAGATGAAATTGGTGATATGTCACTGGCTTTGCAGGCAAAGTTACTGCGGGTTTTACAATTGAAGGAAGTCACTCCCCTCGGTTCAAATCGGACGGAAAAATTGGATGTCAGAGTGATTGCTGCGACCAATAAGGATTTAAGCAAAGCGGTAGCTAACGGTGAATTTAGAGAGGACCTCTATTTTCGGATGAATGTTATTCAAATCGAACTCCCGCCTCTAAGAGAAAGAAAAGAAGATTTACCCTATTTGATCCGGCATTTTTTAAATATTTACAATGAAGAATTAGGGAAGGGCATCAAAGGCCTGACAAAGCCTGCTGAGACTAGCCTGCTTCAGCACAGCTATCCGGGAAATATCAGGGAACTGGCAAACATTGTCGAAGCTTCAATGGTTATTGCGGAAGGGGATATGATTGAGATTGATGACCTTCCCCCTTATTTGAACGAAGGAAAAACGTTGGAAGTTTCACGGGAACAAGCGGCTGAAGCTTTTGTCGGGTTAACAATGAAAGAGGTAGAAAAAGAGGTAATCCAGGCAACCTTGAAGAAAATGAAAGGGAGCAGAAAAAATACGGCTTCCATGCTTGGGATCAGTGAGCGGGGTCTTCGAGATAAGATAAAACAGTACAATCTTTCCGGTTCATAACCGGCAAAATATGCAGGACCGGCAGAAAATGCCGGTTTTTTTGTCGTATATGTGTAAGCGTTTCCTTGTTTTGAAAGCGTTTTAAAGAGTTTAAAAACTTGGCACGCTTTTTGCAATATATAATAAGCAGAAATGATTTTAATTTACTATTTTTATAAGGGAGAGATTTATATGAAAAAGAGATGGATATTTGCCTTTTCTACACTGCTGGTTCTTTCTGCATGTGGAGATAATGGAGACGAAGAAACGGCTGCGGATGAAAACGGTGGAAACGGAGGAGACGATGGGGAAGTAGAAACAGGAGACATGGACGCTGATTTCATTACTATTGCCACCGGGGGAACCTCAGGGGTGTACTATCCAATTGGAGGAGCGATTTCTAATCTTCTAGAAGGAGAGCTTGGTGCAGACAGCTCTGTGCAATCCACGGGAGCGTCTGTTGAAAATATTAATCTATTGGATACTGATCGTGCCGAATTAGCTATCGTTATGGGAGATGCAGTGTCTCAGGCCACTGAAGGAACAGGTCCGTTTGAGGAGGAAGGTGCAAAGGACGACTTAACAGCTATTGCTTCCTTATACCTAACTTTGTACAGGTGGTAACAACAGAGGGTTCCGGAATTGAATCTATTGATGATCTAGCTGGTCATGATGTTGGTGTTGGGGACGCGAACTCAGGTGTGGAGCTAAATGCACGCATGATTTTGGAAGCTCATGATATGTCCTATGACGATATAAATGAAGACTACCTTTCTTACAGTGAAGCTATCGACCAGATCCAAAACGGCATGATTGACGCTGCCTTTGTTACAAGCGGACTTCCGAACGCAACTGTAATTGATCTCTCCACCACAAACGACGCGAAAATCATTCCGATTGAAGGTGAAGGACTTGAGAACTTACAGGAACTGTATCCGTTCTTCTCTGAAGGAACCATTCCTGCAGGTACCTATGACAATGAAGAAGATATTACAACAGCGACAATTGAGAACCTTCTTATTGTAAATAACGAGCTTTCTGAAGATGCAGTGTACGACATTACAAGCACAATTTTGAAAACATTGAAACGATTCAAGGCTCTCACAATGCTGCAGAAGAAATTACCCTGGATACAGTAGAAGAAGGGCTGCCGATTCCATTCCACCCTGGAGCGGAAAGGTACTTTGAAGAGCAGGGTGTTCTTGACTAATTTTGCAAGGGAGGCAGGAGAGAGGCATCCGTCGTGATGCTTTCTCTCTGCTCTATATGAAAAAAGGCTTTCTATTTACCATGATGATCCTGCTGTCAGCTGCTGTAATGTTTCCTGTTTCAGCTTATTATTCGTCCTCCGGATGGGAGCTTATTATAAGCAGTCAGGAGACAGATAAAGTGACAAAAGTCAGGAAGCAGAGCCAGGGGATGAGCTTGTCCTGTCGTGGATTCATTCTGTGGAGAAGTCTCCATGGTCTGAGCTGTACAAAGTAACAGAGGAAGGAAGCTTGCTGTTGGACGAAACAGTATTTCAATCCTTCGGGGCAGGTGTTCCGCATCAAAAAGGAGACATGTCGGTAGAAAACGGTGAAGTGGTCATAAGGAATATAAATGAAGAGCATGAGGCCCTGAGGTGGATTCATTCACAAAATGTGGAGTTCACACTGTATTTAAACGGCAAAGAGGTTTTTGATGCCGAAGAACTGCCCCATCATGAAAAAATGGAAATGAAGATTGAAAAGAGGTGAAGGAGATGGAAACCAGACAGCAATTGGACCATCAGCAAAACTTAGATGAGAATCAAAGAGAAACCCTGGAAAAGTACGATAATGAATCGAGGTTCCGTGTCTTTGACAACCGGAAAATTGCTCTCGTTGTCGCTGGTATTGCTATTATTTTATCTATCTATCATTTATATACATCATACTTTGGCACTCCTCCAACGCTGGTGCACAGATCATTTCACGTCGCTATCGTGCTGGCCTTAATCTTTATGCTTTATCCGCCGCTGAAAAAGGCAAAACGAAACACCCTTCCGTGGTATGACGCTATATTAGCGTTGCTTGCTCTTTCCACGTCTGTTTATATTTTTATGGAATATGATTCGATTGTTAACCGAGGCGGGCTTCCCAATACATGGGATCTTGTTTTCGGAGCCATTCTTGTACTCCTTGTATTAGAGGGAGCCAGACGGGTAACAGGCTGGGGGCTGCCGACCCTTGCGATATTATTCCTCCTTTACGGGCTGTTTGGCCGGGAAATGGCCGGAATCTTCCGCCACAGGGGCTATGAATGGCAGGATATTGTAAACTTCATGTATGTAACAAATGAAGGGGTTTACGGAACAGCAATTGGTGTTTCTGCCACCTACATTTTCTTGTTCATTCTCTTTGGAGCTTTTCTCCAGAAATCAGGCATGGGTCAGTTTTTTAATGATATGGCTCTTGCGATTGCAGGACAGACAAGAGGCGGGCCGGCAAAGGTATCTGTTATTGCGTCCGGATTTTTAGGAAGCATTAACGGGGCTGCCGTAGCCAATGTTGTCACCACTGGTTCATTTACCATACCTTTGATGAAAAAAATAGGCTATAAGAAAAAACTTTGCTGGAGCCGTTGAAGCCTCAGCTTCCGTAGGTGGACAGATTCTGCCGCCAATCATGGGTGCTGCCGCTTTTATTATGGCTGAAATTCTTGGAATTCCGTACAGCCAGATCGCGCTTGCGGCCCTTCTTCCGGCACTCCTTTTCTATCTGGGAGTTATCGTTCAGATTCACCTGCGTGCTTCCAAGGAAGGGTTAAAAGGGATCTCCAAAGATAATCTTCCTGCGGTAAAGCAGGTTATGAAAGAACGGGGCCACCTGCTGATTCCACTGTTATTTTTAATGTATATGCTTTTCTTCAGCGGCCGGACCATCATCTATTCTGCCCTGTTGACTATTATCGTGACAGTTATTATTGCCATGATTCGCAAGACAACGAGAATGTCTTTGCGTGACATTTTAGAAGCACTGGAAAATGGTGCGCGTACAGCTCTTGGAGTGGCGATTGCGTGTGCCGCAGTTGGTCTGATTGTAGGTGTGGCAACGCTGACTGGCTTTGGTCTTAGCCTTGCCAATGCAATTGTTACCCTTGGCGGGGAAAGCCTGCTCCTTACCTTAATGTTTACGATGGTGGCATGTATTGTTCTGGGAATGGGGCTTCCGAGTATCCCAACCTACATCATTACTGCCACGATGGCGGCTCCGGCTCTTGTACAGCTAGGCATTGAGCCGCTTGTGGCCCACTTGTTCGTCTTTTACTTCGGTATTTTTGCAAATATTACACCGCCGGTTGCCCTGGCATCCTTTGCTGCTGCGGGGATTTCGGGAGGAAACGCAATGAGGACAGGGTTTGTTTCTATGAAGCTTGCCATTGCAGGGTTTATCGTTCCTTACTTGTTTGTATATAACGATTCTCTCCTCCTGACAAATACAACCTTCGGTGAAGGGGTACTCGTTGTATTTACCTCTGTGCTCGGAGTAATGATGCTGGGTACTGCAGCAGAAGGATATTTCATGACTCATATCAACCCTGTGCTGAGGATCCTGCTGTTCGGTGGAGCTTTACTCTTTATGAATCCAAATCTAATGCAGGATGTGATCGGGTTCTCCATCATCGCTGTCGTTATTTTCTTCCAATGGATTCGTGCGAAAAAAGAGGGTGTGGCATCTTTACGTGCAATATAAATAAAGAGACTTTTTTTGAAAGGGAGAGAAAAGAGTATGGATTTAGGACTTAAAGACAAGGGAGTCGTGGTTCTTGCTTCAAGCAAAGGTTTGGGCAAGGCCTCGGCCAGGCAATTTTCCTTAGAGGGTGCTTCTGTCATGCTGTCTGGAAGACATGAAGAAACACTTCAGAAAGCAGCAGAAGAAATAAGCAGTGAAACAGGAAACAAGGTGTATTGGAAAGTGTGCGATCTTCATAAGGAAGATGACATCCACAGTTTAATTTCTGAAGCGAAAGAAAAGCTGGGCCGTCTCGATGTTCTTGTAAATAACAGCGGAGGACCGACAGCTGGAACCTTTGAATCACTTTCGGATGAAGATTGGAAGAGTGCTTTTGAGCTCACGCTGTTAAGCTTTACTAGAGCGATTCGCAGTGCTCTTCCTCATCTGAAAGAAAACGGCGGACGCATAGTAAATATTGCTTCTTCCTCTGTTAAACAGCCGATTGAAAACTTGATGCTTTCCAATACGTACCGGCTGGGTGTGATGGGAATGGCCAAAACCCTATCAAAGGAGCTGGCCGGTGATGGTATTTTAATAAATACTGTCGGACCTGGGAGAATTGCAACAGACCGGACGGAAGAACTGGACAAGAAAAAGGCTGAGAAAAGGGGCCTGGACGTCAGTGAGGTACGATCGGAAAGTGAAGGAAACATTCCACTCGGCCGCTATGGTGATCCCGAAGAGTTTGCGAAAGTCATCGCCTTTCTTGGTTCGGGAGCAAACAGCTATGTAACGGGCCAGACAATCGTAGTAGATGGCGGCATGACGCAAGCCTTCTAAGAAAAAGAGCTTCTGCTTGAATAAAGCAGAAGCTCTTTTTTTGATAGGGGGTGCCTGGCACCAAAAAGACCGAATTGGAGAAATCGGAGCAGTGACGGGGTTTAGCATTACATTTATGTTACATTTCTTTTGGTGCCAGGCACCGTAATCGGGAGCGCGTTTACACCAGGGTTTTCCAGTGCTATACTACTGTGAATACAAGGAAGAACGTTAGTAGGAAGGTGTGGCCTGGATGGCTGTAACAAAGAAAGGAAACAGAAAGCGTCAGCCTGTAAACCCCAAAGCTATGTTTGCGTTGAATATGACGATGATTTTCGCTGGTTCTGCTATTGTAGCGATCGCGTATAACCTTTTTCTTCTCCCTAATCGTATTGCTTCAGGAGGAGTCAGCGGATTTGCCACTATCGTTTATGATGTGTTTGGCATCGAGCCCGCTATTACTCTCTGGGCTTTTAATATCCCTCTGTTTTTGGCAGGTGTCCTCCTTCTTGGAGCTTTAAATATGGTGCCAAAACAATTATTGGAACAGCCTTTCTGCCATTGGTTGTGTTACTGACCAGTGAACTGCCGCCAGCAACACAGGATCCCTTGCTCGGCGCTTTATTTGGAGGCATCGGGGTAGGTCTTGGTCTTGGCCTTGTGTTTCGGGCTCAAGCTTCAACTGGCGGAACAGATCTTGCTGCCCAAATACTCAATAAATACACTGGTGTTTCACTAGGCGCGAGTGTGGTCTTTTTTGACGGCCTAATTGTCTTTACTTCAGCGCTTGTATTTAACCTGGAGCTTGCCCTTTATGCATTGATCGGCCTGTATATTACAGGAAAAACGATTGATATTGTCCAAACTGGGGTAGGCTATGCAAAGGTAGCATTAATTATCACTAATGATGAAACACAAGTCCGCCAGGATATTCTTCAGAAGGTGGACAGAGGGGTAACCAGGCTTGAAGGATACGGCGGGTATACTGACAAAAAGCGACCTGTTTTAATGTGTGTCGTTAATAGAAACGAAGTCACAAAATTGAAACAAGTTGTTCAAGCTGCTGACCCGCACGCATTTGTAATTGTGACAAATGCCACAGAAGTACTTGGAGAGGGTTTCAAAAAGAAAGAAGTAGGGTATAATTGAGCCGTACTGTTTCTATTAAAGGAGGTTGGAAATATTATGAAGAAGTATTTAATGGCAATTGGCGGAAGCCTTGTACTTATTCTTGGTGCCTGTGGGGCTGAGGAAGAAGAACCGGTAGACGAAGAAGCACCACAAGAAGCTCCAGAGGAGGAAGAGCAAGCTGGAGAAACTCATGAGGGTGCCGGAGAAGATATTTATCAAGGAAACTGTGCCAGCTGTCATGGCGGCGACCTTGAAGGCGGATCTGGACCTGCACTAGCAGGTGAAGGATTTAGCGAGGACGAAGTTCTTGACGCCATTGAAAATGGCCGACCTGGTATGCCTGCTGACATCGTTGAAGGTGAAGAAGCAGAGCAGGTATCAGCTGGGTAGCTCAGCAGTAATAGATCACCAGTAAGGATGCTCTTTATGCCTTACATGATTGCAAAGGAAAAGGCATCTGCCAAAAAAGACCGGACAAGTTCCGGTCTGCTTACCTCTTAAACATCCCCCTTTGAAACCACGTCATCCTTCTATGAACACCTCTTCTTACTCATTTAAATTACCTCCTGTATGAATTACACCTGTCAGACCTCCCTCACCGTTTGTACATTTTCACTGTGTTACATCCTCGCTGAACCCATGATTTCACTCTTGTTTCCCTATGTACGTGAAATAAAAATGTAATACAAAGGTAAGCCTATTGCCACGATGAAGGTGATATAATGTGGAAGGATATCGAATTATGTTGAAAATATAGATAAGAGAATGAAGCGTGGTTTGTAATGACAAAATGGGCTTAATGCCGTTTCTCAAGGAAATCATTCCTTGGACAAGTGTATTTTCCGCTGAACTGTCTCATGGCAGAATAGATCAGGGAAAAACAAGAACGGTCAGCTTGTGCAATCTGTAAAAGAAAGACCTTCCCCGGTACAATTACTCTCCATAGCTGTTTTGACCTGTCCGAAATTCCATCCATTCAGATTCAGGAAGTGATCATTTTGATTGAAATGAAAGATGTTGAAAAAAGGTACCCTAATGGTGTCCGTGCGTTGAACGGGATTGATATCACCATTAAGAAAGGCGAGTTTGTCTATGTCGTAGGTCCCAGTGGTGCAGGAAAATCTACTTTTATTAAGATGATGTACAGAGAAGAAAAGCCATCCAGCGGGACAATCACGATTAATGGAACAAGGTTAGCTGACTTAAAAGAGAAACACGTCCCTCATTTAAGAAGAAATATTGGGGTGGTTTTCCAGGACTTTAAGCTTCTCCCTACGCTGACGGTTTTTGAAAATGTTGCATTTGCCTTAGAAGTTCTTGAGGAAAAAAGAACAGTTATAAAAAAAGAGTCATGGAAACCCTGGGTTTTGTCGGCCTGAAAAATAAGGCAAGATTCCTTCCGGATGAGCTTTCCGGCGGTGAACAACAAAGGATATCCATTGCCCGGGCGATTATTAATAATCCCAGCGTGCTGATTGCTGATGAACCCACGGGGAATTTAGATCCTGACACAGCGTGGGAGATCATGGACATACTTGAAGAGATCAACAGTCAAGGAACCACAATTGTGATGGCAACTCACAATAAAGACATTGTGAACACTATCAAAAAAAGAGTGATAGCTGTGGAGAATGGCCGAATTGCCAGGGATGAACGCAGAGGGGGATATGGATATGAAAGGTAGCACCCTCTTAAGGCACGGCAGAGAAGGCTTGAAAAATCTGGGACGTAATGGCTGGATGACATTCGCTTCAATCAGCTCTGTGACGATCATGCTTTTTGTCGTTGGTGTCTTTTTGCTTTTACTATTAAATATTAATGAATTTATGAGTTCTGTAGAAGATGATGTAGAAATCAGGGCTTATGTAGAATTGACTGCCTCTGCAGAAGAGCAGGAGGAGCTCTACGAAGAACTGCAGGATATTCACCATGTAGAAGGTGTTACATATTTGGATCGTGACCAGGGGCTGGAGGATTTAATCGAAAGCCTCGGGGATCAAGGAGAAAGCTTTGAAAGTCTCCGGGACGAAAACCCCCTGAATGATTTGTTTGTTATCTCTGCTGAAGAACCTCAACAGACAGGAGCAGTGGCAGAGGAAGTGGAGGGGCTTCAGAATGTTGAAAGAGTAGATTACGGGCAGCAGGTAGTGGACCAGCTGTTTACATTTACAAATATACTGCGTATTGCTGGTTTGGTTCTTGTTCTCGGACTCATGTTTACCGCGATGTTCTTAATCTCCAATACTATTAAATTAACGATTATTGCTAGAAGAAAAGAAATACAGATTATGAAGCTGGTAGGAGCAACCAACGGTTTTATCCGCTGGCCGTTTTTCGTAGAAGGGATCCTTCATGGAATGATTGGGGCCATTTTGCCTATTGTTGTATTGGTTACAGGCTATACTTATTTTTATGACTTTTTTAATGATAGATTTCAGCTGGCGTTTATTGAGTTACTCAGTGTTTATCCATTGACCATCATCGTTGCGGTCATACTGGCGGGGATTGGTGTCTTCGTAGGCATGTGGGGAAGCATGATGTCTATGAGAAAGTTTTTAAAAGTTTAGCAGGATGGCTGGCAAAAAGGCTCCATGCCCTTACTTGTCAGTACTGAAAATAGCAATATCCAAAACAAGGAGGAGACGGAATTGTGAAACAAACACTGGCTCTAAGCATTCTGGCTTTTATGCTCATTTTTTCCGGCTTCTTTCCATCTCCACATTCCAAGGCTGTTTATGCTAATGAAGAGTTAGAAGGGAAAATAGAAGAAATAGAGGGACAGCGCGAGGAAAATCAAGCAGAAGCAGAGAAAACGGAAGAAGAGATAGAGGAAGTTAAAGAAAATATTACCGAGGTAGAGATTGAGATTCGAGAGCTTGACGAGGGTATTGTCGAAGCTAACCAAAAGGTGGAAGAAAAGAAAGCTAGCATTGAAGCTACTAGTAATAGAATTGATGAGTTGAACGAAGAAATTAATAAGCTGCAAGTACGGATCGAGGAAAGGGACGATATTTTAAAAGAACGTGTCCGGGCTATGTACCAAAACGGCGGCTCTGTGAATTACCTGGAGGTGCTTCTTGGAGCGCAAGGCTTTGGAGATCTCCTCGATCGTATAACGGCTCTCACAACCATTGCAGATCAAGACCGATCCATTCTTGAAGCACATAAAGAGGATCATGATCAGCTTGAGGCGGCCCAAAGTGAAGTTGAGGGCCAGCTTTCTTCACTTGAATCCCAGCTTGAAGAGTTAGAGCGTTTAATGGTGGAGCTTGAAAACAAGCGTGGGGAAAAAGACGAGCTGATTAATAATTTAGAGGATGAAGAAATAGAGCTTCTTGAACAGCTTGAGGGAATTGAAAATGAAGAGGAAGTATTAGCAAGGCAAAAGGCAGCGGCGGAACAGGAATTAGCCGAGTGGCAACGTCAGGAAGAGCTTCGTGAGAAAAGAGAAGAGGAAGAACGAGCTGAGCGTGAGGAGGCAGAAAGAAAACGAGAAGAAGAGCAAACCCGGCAGAGTGAACAAGAGCAGCAGGAAAGAAGTGAGAATGCAGTGGCAGCCTCTGCTTCTGCTGCAGAAGCCAATACAGAAGCCAGTGCAGAAGAAAGTGAAGATGGCAGCTCTTCTGAGGAAGAGTCCTCAGGTAATAATGCTGAAAGCTCCGCGAGTGCTTCAGAAACGAGCGCCGCACCGGCAGACAGCGGAACCCGCTTGCACAATCCGGCAACGGGAAGAAGAACGTCGGAATACGGCCCGCGCTGGGGACGAATGCACCACGGTCTTGATATTGGCCAGGGTGGAAGATCTAATGTACCTATCATGGCAGCAGAGTCAGGGACAGTTATTGAGGCTCGTTATATGAACGGGTATGGAAACACGATAATGATTACTCACAATGTAAACGGTCAGACCTTGACGACTCTTTATGCCCATCTCGATTCCATAGGGGTCTCCTCAGGAGAGCGTGTGAGTCGTGGCCAGCAAATAGGCATTATGGGTAACACCGGCCGCTCCACAGGGCCTCACCTTCATTTTGAAGTACATGAAGCGGCTGGAACAGCGCCAAGTCTAATTCGGTTAACCCAAGAAAATATATTGATTAAAAAAGCATGGTTGAAGGGGCTAAGAGGCTGCCTTCATCCATGCTTTTTTATGATTCCATTTCCATCAACTGAATAGGTGAATCACGCCTTACTGGGTGGCTCTGCTTTCAAGACTTTGAGAAGGGTTATTTATTTTTTTGCAGAGTAAAGCCCAGAGCTTTCAAAGCGTCGGCAAGGTTCGATTTTACTGTCACCTCTTTAAAATCCGTATCCTGTTTGATGGCTTCCATCGCAAGGTCAGGGCGTACACCTGTTAGGACAGGTTCGGAGCCGATAAGCCGTAACGATTGTATAATTTTAAATAAATATACAGCAGATGAACTGTCAAATTGATGTAAGCCAGACAGATCAAGGATAAAATAATCCAGAGAGGAGTCGTGAGCTTCTGCCAGCGCCACTTCTAAAATTCTTTCAGCGCGGAGCTGGTCAAATTCTCCTATGATTGGCAGAACCACTACTCCTGGAAATATGGGGACAATAGGAACGGAAAGGGATTGGACTCGCTCGTTTGCGCTGTCTAAATCAATCACATATCCAAGAAGATCAGCCATGGTTGTGAGCAGTTCAATGTCCTTGTCCGTAAAGGTAACAGGTCTGGTGTCCAGGGCACAAAGCGTGCCATAATTCTCCCCGTTGTTTCGCATGATAGGGACGCCGGCCAGGGACCCTCCCCCAAGGTTTTTTGTTACTGCCATATCCTTTGTTACCTCGTCCAGTTCTAAGTGTGAAATGATAAACGGTTCCCGACCGTTTTGAACAATAAATTGTCAGTAGGACTCTTCATATTCTGTTTCGAATCCAGCTTCGATAATGACCCGGTCCCGGTTAAAAGATTTTACGATTTCTACATCTTGTTCATCGTTTTTAGCAATAAACAAAGTGTTTACTTCCATTAGACCGCTAACCATCTTTAGTACATTTTCGGCTGCATGGTCGAATGACGTGAAGGAATAAGGAGTCATGTACTCCCTCCTTTCGATTAAGTATAAGAATGTATTTTAAAATGTTCTGTTTACCTAAAGAAATACGACTAGCGTCCTGTGTCACATCTACTAGGGTAACATTAATACATTCGTTTTATAAACTACTTTTCCCATAAAACAAAAATAGAAAAGAAGAGAGAGGCTCAGGGAAGCAAGAAGAGGAAAGGCTAAAAAGAGTGCTGCAACGGAAGGGGAAAACGGGGGTGGAAGTCTTACCATCCCGTAAACTACAGCTTTTTGCCCTGGTAAGTTTGATAAAATTCTTGTCTTTGTTCGGGGGTCAGTCGTGGGCATTTATAACAGTAAGGTTGTTTTGTCCGCTTGTAATTTAAACAGCAGACAGGCTTCGTGTATGTTGTGGAGTTGTCCACAGGATTGAGTATAGGGCGGATATGAAAGTGGAGAGGAGATTGCTTTTCTAAAAAAACTCTCCTGGAGCATCGTTTTTTATGTAATTCCAATCCTTCTCCAAAAGGTGTTTCACTTCGTCAGATTCACGAGCGGAAGCGAGCTCCAGAAAGTGAGGCACCTGATAGTATAATTGCCCCCAAAGCTCTCGGCTTGGCAATCCAGCAATAGCGGACCATTGTTGAAAGACAGGCGAAAGAACCTTTTGATAAAAATATTGGATATGAGACAGACGTGCCTGGTGAGAAGAGTCGTGAAAGGTCTCAAAGTCAGGAACGTGATAGGTGAAAATTGGCTCTCTTTTTCGGTAGCTGGCAGCGGAGAGAAAACGCTTTGAAAGTCACAGGAATGTCCTGAAGCTGCGGCCCAGTGGACAAAAGCAGCAAAGCGGCTGATACGGCTGGCTAAAAAGACAGCTGTTACGTCATTTCCGGGTGCGTATATTAATGGCTTGTACCATTCAAATAAGGCGGAAGAATCCTCTTTCCGTGTTAATTCCAGCAGCTTATGGCGATACGTACCAATCGCATGTTTGCTTTTGGTGACGGAAAAGACCTTTAACATGTTTTCATTCATACAACCAGACCTTTATGTAGTATTGTGGTGCAATTTTTCTTCTAGGGTGCCTGGCACCCTGAGGAAATGTAATTCAATTGTAATAGAAAATAAAGCAGAAACAGTGGTATATAGGGAAACCCTGCATTTCCATGTTCTAGGGTGCCAGGCACCAGCCAAACGGTGATAATGATTATCATTTAAAAGTGTAAAGGATTCAGAATAAATGGTCAATACAAATCACTGGCTGAAAAACTAGAAAAGAGAGTAAGCAGATAAATCCCTGCTCCGCTTGTGCCTCTCTAAGAATGAAATAGAAGGAATAAGACGGGCTGACTTATATATATAGTGAAGAGGAGGAATGAAAGGAGGGGGCAAGTTGTTTTATCACGTAAAGGAATTGCAGTACCACGCTAAGCCCGACAGGCCGGACCCTATTTTTGCTAAAAAACTGCAGGAAGTCTTAGGCGGTCAGTTTGGAGAAATCTCAGTAGCACTTCAATATTTGTTTCAGGGCTGGAATACAAGAGGAGATGGAAAATACCGGGACTTATTAATGGATACAGGAACAGAAGAGCTGGCACATGTGGAAATGCTTTGTACAATGATTGCCCGTTTGCTTGATGGTGCCCCTGTTGGAGATTTGGAGGAAGCGGCCAAGGACCCGGTGCTCGGCGCTATTCTTGGCGGAATGAATCCTCAGCATGCGATTGTCTCCGGGCTTGGAGCTATGCCTGCGGACAGTGTGGGAAATCCTTGGACGGCAGCCTATATTAACGCAAGCGGAAATCTTCTTGCTGACTTTCGTATGAATTTAACCTATGAATCTCAAGGCCGTTTGCAAGTATGCCGGTTATATGAAATGACAAATGACAGGGGAGTAAAAGATATGCTTTCCTGGCTCATTGCCCGTGATACGATGCATCAAAATATGTGGTATGCTGCAATTTGTGAATTAGAAGAGCAGGAAAATATTGTTGTGCCTTCCACATTCCCCAGGAAGCTGGAAAAACAAGAGGTGGCTTATACCTATTTTGACCTGTCGAGAGGGACAGAGAGCAGTAAAGGAAGGTGGGCCTCAGGGCCGAGCATGGATAGCTTAGGGGAGTTCACCTATGTTGAAAATCCTCCGCCGTTTGGAGAGAAGCCATTCATTCGCCCAGCTCCCCCGTACATGTTTAATACGCCACCCCACGTATTGAAACATATCCCTCCCCATCGGGCTGAGGCAAGCAAGAAAGCTTTGAAAAGTGATGAATCTCTTATACAAGTAAAACAGGTGACGGTAATCATTCACATAAATATTTTTCCTGTTGAGGTTCAGAGATAGAGGAGACCAGCTATTGACCAGATAAGGGTCAATAGCTTTTTTTACTGGGAAAAAAGAGATAGAATTGACTATTACCAGGATATCTATGAAGATAAAATTAAGAAAACAGCCATTTAAGTGAAAGGTGATTACATATGGACTTTAAGCGCTCAGAAATTATGGATCAACTGCCTAAGCAATACTTCGCACATTTAGTGAAAACCGTTAACGAATTAAAGAATACTGGAGCCGACATTATAAATTTAGGACAAGGCAATCCGGACCAGCCTACGCCTTCTCACATTGTCGATAGTATGAAAAGTGCTGTGGAAAAATACGAGAATCATAGATATCCTCCGTTTCGAGGACATTCCTATGTAAAAGAAGCAGCCGCCTCTTTTTATCAACAGCAGTTTGGAGTAGAACTCGACCCTGAAAAAGAAGTGTGTGTGCTGTTTGGAGGGAAAGGAGGCCTGGTGGAAGTAAGCCAGTGCCTGCTGAATAAAGGAGACACGGCCCTCGTGCCAGACCCTGGATATCCTGACTACTGGTCGGGGGTGGCTTTGGCCGGCGGAAAGATGGAGATGATGCCGCTGATAAAAGAAAATCATTTCTTGCCGGATTTCACTGAGGTTTCTGCAGAATCCTTGAAAAAAGGAAAACTGATGTTTTTAAACTACCCGAACAATCCTACAGGGGCGGCAGCAATAAAGAGTTTTTTGAAGAAACAGTCAAGGTTGCCAGGGAGCATGACCTGTGTGTGGTACATGATTTTGCCTATGGAAGTATAGGTTTTGATAACAAAAAGCCACTCAGCTTTTTAGAGACAGAAGGAGCAAAGGAAACGGGAATTGAGATTTTTACTTTGTCAAAGACCTATAATATGGCTGGCTGGAGAATTGCTTTTGCTGTAGGGAACGCCTCTGTGATTGAAATGCTTAATTTATACCAGGATCATATGTATGTCAGTATTTTTGGAGCGGTTCAGGAAGCAGCTGCGACTGCATTGACTGGCTCCCAAGATTGTGTGGAGGAGCTTGTGCAGATGTATGAGGAACGCAGGAACACATTGATCAAAGGGCTTCATTCTATCGGGTGGCAAGTGGAAGCACCGGCAGGATCATTTTTTGCCTGGCTTCCGTGTCCTGATGGGATGACATCCGATGAAACCGCGGAATTGCTGCTTCACGAGGCCCATGTGGCCGTTGCCCCTGGACGAGGGTTTGGTGAGCACGGAGAAGGGTATGTCAGGGTAGCGTTGACTGAGGAGAAAGAGCGATTAGAAGAAGCGGTGGAACGAATCAAACGCTGCTTGGTGATCACGGTGCCCACAGCAGTGCCTGGCACCATTCTCAACCGTAACCTAATTGTAATCTATAATCATGGAAACCCTTATCGGTAAAGGGTTTTCCAGTTATCTACCATTTTGGTGCCAGGCACCCTATGTAAAAAGGAATGATCTGATGATTAGTCTTAATGAAGTTGTGAAGAATTTTCCGGGGCGAGATAAAAGAGGAAAGTCTGTTTCTGCTTTGCGGGACGTCACGCTTAACGTGGAAAAAGGAGAGATCTTTGGAGTAACCGGCGCGAGAGGATCTGGAAAGAGCACGTTGCTTCGTTCTGTGAATGTACTGGATCGGCCGACAAAGGGAGGGTCGTTGTACAAGACAATAATATGGTGAAGCTCTCTGCCGAAAGCCTGAGGAAAGCCAGGCAAAATATTGGCATGGTGACCAGGGAAGCTCATTTGCTTGAATGCTCATCAGTCTATGAAAATATTGCCCTTCCGTTAAAGCTCACAGGAGTTTCATCCTCTGAAATAAAAAGGAGAACGGAGACATACCTTGCGTTTACCGGCCTGGAGACTAAACAATCTGCTTATCCGCAGGAACTTACTGAATTGGAAAAACAGAAGACGGCTTTAACAAGGACTCTTGCCCTGGAACCGGAAATTCTATTGTGTGACGAAGTGACAGACCTTCTTGATAGGGAAGGGGCAGCTTCACTCATTTCTCTTTTGTTAAACGTAAATAAAGAGTTTCATACAACGATGCTTGTGAGCACTAGAAACATAGAAATCATTTGCAAGCTTTGCGACAGGGCTGCAGTTATGGCTTCTGGAAAAATAGTTGAACAAGCTCCGGTTATTGATTTACTCTCAAACCCGCAAAGTGAAGAAGCTAAGGCTCTTATATCCCGTTTGTTTCCTGTCTGGGCCCCGGAGGAAATGAAGCCTGTGGTTACCCAGGCTGGACAGGCCGTCACTCTGACCTATGCCGGAAGAGCCACGATAAAGCCTGCGTACGCCCTTGCAGCAAAAAAATATAATGTATTTATGAATATATTGACTGCCACCGTTTTACAGTTGAAGAATGAACCCTTTAGTAGAATGGTTGTCCATATCCAGGGAAGTGATAAAGATATATCCTCCTCCTTAGAATTTTTAAAAGGGGAAGGGATAGGTATCGAAAGGTTGGATCCTGATGATTTTTAATATGAACGGACCATTAAACGAATGGGAAGCCAATCTATCGGAAGCTGCCCTGCAGACACTTGCTGCGATAGGAGTCATCTTTTTAACTTCCTTGCTTCTAGGAATCGTGCTGGGGCTGTTCCTTGTAACCATGCGTTCAGGGGAGGGCAGCGGAAAAAAAGCAGTCTATCACGGAGTCAAAGTCTTACTTGCTGTGTTTTATACCATTCCATTTATTTTGCTGCTGCTTGTTATCCTGCCTGGTGTGCAATTTATACCAACTCCTTTTGGCTGGTGGGAAGTCAATCTGTTACTTATTCTTATTTTCACTTCTTACATAGGAAGAGCACTAGAGTCGTGTTACGCCGCTGATAACGGAATTACAGAAGCCTATGAGGCATTGGGAGTTTCCAAAAAAGATATTCTGCTAAAGGTGCTGTGGAGAGAAAAGCGGCCTATGATCATTCGCAGCGTCACAACAGCTGCCATAGCTGTGACAGGAGCAGTGGTTATTGCTGAAATCATTGGAGGCGGGGGACTTGGCGGCCTATCCTATCATGTCGGATACGCAGAAGAGGAATTGGGCCTCTTATATACGATTGTCAGCCTGCTTATTTTACTGGTGCTGCTTCTTAAAGTCGTTGGTCTTGGGCTGGCTGCGACTGGTCCTGGCCGCCGGCGCAGATAAAGGTGCCTGGCACCACTTCAGAATGTCATGGATTTGTAACAGAAAATGGGTCTAGTCCTGATTTTAAAGGGATATTTAGGATAAAATGAAATATGGTGCCAGGCACCAATTGTTTTCGCTTCTTTTGTGTGATTTAATGAGTAGAGACAAGTTCATAACATAATGATTGATTGTTTTCATATATATGGTGGCAAGCACTTCGTTGCAAAGCTTACTGCTGAGAGCTCTTCCTCCGCGTTATGTGAAGGTAGGAATTGAGAGTAGAAACGATAGATAAGACAATGGGATTCTAAATAATTAAATGGCAGTGATAAAGCATTACACAGCGAAGTGTGTAATGCTTTTTCTTCCAGTGTAATGAGGTGAAAGGGATGGACATAAGCAGCAAAGCAATGGGACTCATTGCTGCAGTAGCAATTGTGGCTGGAGGGGGAGGCTTATACGCAGGTCCAACTTTTTGGGCGACAACGAGGATAGGGGCCAGGAGCCTGCTGATGAAGCCGCGACTGAGGCTTCTGTAAATTTGGCAGAGGAACTTAATCCCGGTGGACAAACATCTGACGGGGATTTTGAAAAGGTACATCATGCCTTTGAAATTATCAGTCAGCAATATGTAGAAGAAGTAGATGAAGACCTGTTAATTGAAGGTGCCATTGAGGGAATGGTTGAAAAACTGGAGGATCCCCATTCTGTATACATGGACCAGGAAACGGCAACCCAGTTTACCGAGTCTCTCGATTCTCATTTTGAAGGGATCGGGGCGGAAGTCAGCATGACCGATGGATACGTTACGATTGTAGCACCTTTCAGGGATTCACCGGCAGAAGAAGCGGGACTTCAGCCGAATGACCAGGTAGTGGAAATTGATGGAGAAAGCACTGAAGGGTTATCGCTGTATGAAGCAGTACTGGAGATCCGCGGTGAAAAAGGGACAGTAGTCAACCTTACAATAAGCCGCCCAGGGAATTCAGATTCATTTACTGTTGAGGTGGAACGGGATGAAATCCCTGTAGAAACCGTTCGCAGTGAAACATATGAGCATAAAGGACAAACAGTAGGAGTTCTTGAAATTACATCTTTTTCAGAGAACACCTCTCACGAATTTACAGAACATCTTGAAAACCTGGAGAGCGAAGATATTGATGGTCTTATCGTTGATGTGCGCGGAAATCCTGGAGGATATTTAAACAGCGTAGAGGAAATAGGCGACCAGATTATTCCTCAAGGAGAGTCCATTGTACAAATCGAATCTCGTGAGGGTGAGGTGGCCAGTTACGTTTCATCCCTTGAAGAAGAAAAAGACTATCCTGTAGTCGGTGTGATTGACCGGGGAAGCGTTTCTGCTTCTGAAATTCTTGCGGGTGCGTTAAAGGAAGCAGGAGACTACGACCTTGTTGGAGAGACAACCTATGGAAAAGGGACGGTTCAGCAGCCAATTCAGCTCGGCGACGGAAGTGAATTGAAATTGTCTCTCTTTAAATGGCTGACTTCTGATGGAAATGACATCAATGAAGTCGGGGTTGAGCCGACAGTGGAAGTCCAGCAGCCCGAGTATTTTTACCTGGCAGCCCTTGCTGTCGACGATGAAGAACCTCTTGAAAAGGATTCAATGGGGGATCAGATCCGGGCAGCCCAGGAAATGCTGACAGGCCTGGGGTATGAAACAGGTCGGACAGATGGCTATTTTGATGCACAGACAGAGCGAGCAGTGCAGGCTTTTCAAAATTCCAGCGATATAGAGGCTACAGGAATCATTGATGAAGAGACAGCAAACGCGATGCACCAGGAATTAGTTGAGCTGGTCCGCGACCCTGATAATGATGAACAGTTAAAAACAGCCATCGAATTGGTTGTAGAACAGAGTGGTGCTGAATAACAGCAGACAGGCTGGGATGTATTCCCTGCCTGTTTTTTATCGGCATGGAGGAAAGGAGAGAAGGAGTGTCGAAATATAAGGAGAATTGTATGAAAAAGATGATATCATGAAAGGGACCGAACGGATTTTCTATATTGATAAATGCATGGTTCTCATGGCTAAATAAGGGTAGGGCATGTCACATACATGCGTAAGAAAAGTGATTTTTTAAGAAACCTACATAATAAACACACAAAAATGTATCATCCATGTAAAAAACAGCTGGATGAGGGGGCCTGCAGCTCACGGGTAAGCAGAGAGGTACACTGGATACTAATGGGGCAGGCAAGTTTATTTTAATAGACACTACAACTACACCGTTGCAACCAACTTACACCTAAGCTGCACGGCATAGAAAAGGGGCATCTTTTATGGGAGCGATCGGATGGGAACTACTCATAGCAATTGGACGTTTTTTTGCACATCCATTAACCTACATTTTTTTAATAGCAATGATCCTTCTAGGATACAGACGGGTAAAAAAAGAAAGAGCTGATTTTCATACGAGAGTACAGGATACCCTCGATGACTTGCTTACACCAATGGTTCCGGGGCTCCTGGCAGGGGCTGCTGTTTCTATAGCTATTCTCTTAGCAGGGGCTTCTGTTCCGTGGTCATTTTTATTGCTGGTCGGCCTGCTGTACGTTGTATTTCTTCTGACAGGAAGAGCATGGCTGTTATCTCCTTCCTATGTCCTCGGTCTGGCTGTTCTCATTGCATATTTTATCCCTTCACAGCTTGAAACAGGCAATATGACTGTGGATGGGTGGCTGCAGACGTTAGCAGAAGCGAATTTAATGCCTGCTGTTCTTCTTCTTGCTTTGTTCATGCTGGCAGAAGGAATATTAATACTGAAAAATGGTCAGAAGCATACATCTCCACTCCTGAAGAAGAGTACAAGAGGAAAATGGATTGGCGCCCATAAGCTGCAAAGACTATGGTTTGTTCCACTGTTTGTATTTGTCCCTGGAGGAGAAATCGAAGGGATGGGATGGTGGCCGGTCCTGCCAATAGGTGACGGCGGCCTCGCTCTCTGGCTGGTGCCGATGGCGATTGGAACTTCCTTTACCATTTATCACACGCTCCCATGGAAAGCAGCCAGTCTTCATGGCCAGAGAGTCATTGGGGCAGGAATTCTTGCTCTGGGAGGAGCTGTTGCTGCCTATTTCTATCCGGTATTTGTGCTCGTTACAGCAATCATGGCTATTGTCCTTAGAATTGCTGCTTCTATTGTTGGAAAAATACAGGAAGACTCTAATCCTCCATTTTTTACAATGCAGACCAAAGGGGTAAAGGTACTGGGAGTGATCCCTGGTTCACCGGCTGAGAAAATGGAGCTCAAGCCAGGTGAGATCATTATGAGAGTAAACGGCATCCCTGTAAACGGGGAAAAGGATTTCTATAAAGCGCTGCAGAGAAATTCGGCGTACTGTAAGCTTGATATAGCTGATTTAAACGGAGAAATCCGTTTTGCTCAGTCAACTGTTTTTCATGGTGCTCATCATCATGTTGGTGTATTATTAGTGAAGAGAAAAGAAGCGCCTGAGGAAGAAACCGGATAACATGGGAGGGCCAGATAGGCCCTCCTTTTTTACGAAGGCTTTGAATCGTGTGATGGATGACACCAGACACTAAGGATAAGAAAGTTTGACTGTAGCAGAAAAGTACCGTTGGCAGGTCTTGCTCTGCTGTGGCAGCATCCTTGAATACTGTTTTCCCAGGAGTCAGCCTGCTGTACCAAGCAGGATGGAAGTGCTTTGAAAGTGAGAGGAGTATGGTAGTTGTTTATAGAATTACTTGCAGCTTTGGCTTTGCCTTTTTTTCTATTGTTTTTTATGGCCCGTGTCACACATAGTTTTATAGGAACAGTCGCGGTCACTCTCATGGTCCTTCTTGCTTTAGAGCCGTGGTCCCGGTCGATTTGGGTGATGCTCTTAGGTCTGGCCTCATTTCTTGCAGGGACGTACCTTGTGTACAGAAAAATACAAAGTCAAAAAACCGGCCCTTAAGCCGGTTTTTTGGTGCCTGGCACCTGGAAGAAATGTAATCATAATGTAATGAACGAATGTATGTTCGTTTATTCGTTTGATTTTCACTTTTTTGTGGTATAATGTTAGATATTAGTGTGTGTTAAGGTCCGTGTAATTGTCTAATAAAGTGAGGGATAAATATGAACGAAACTTTTGACCTCGTTTCTAAATACGAGCCCGGCGGTGACCAGCCGAAGGCCATTGAAGAGCTTGTAAAAGGGGTACATGAAGGAAAAGAGCATCAGACTCTTCTCGGGGCGACAGGAACAGGGAAAACATTTACCATATCCAATGTTGTAAAAGAGGTAAATAAGCCGACTCTTGTTATGGCTCACAATAAAACACTTGCTGGCCAGCTCTACAGCGAGTTTAAGGATTTTTTTCCAAACAATGCAGTAGAGTACTTTGTCAGCTACTATGATTATTACCAGCCTGAGGCGTATGTCCCTCAATCTGATACATTTATCGAGAAAGATGCAAGCATAAATGAAGAAATAGATAAACTCAGACACTCAGCTACCAGTGCTCTTTTTGAGCGGAATGATGTAATCATTGTGGCGAGTGTTTCTTGTATTTACGGCTTAGGTTCTCCAGAAGAATACCGTGAAATGGTCGTTTCTCTCCGCACAGGAATGGAAAAAGAAAGAGACCAGCTGTTACGGGATCTGGTGGATATTCAATATGAAAGAAATGATATCAATTTTGTTCGCGGTACGTTTCGGGTTCGCGGTGATGTTGTTGAAATTTTCCCCGCATCACGGGATGAGCAATGCATCCGGGTTGAGTTTTTCGGGGATGAAATAGACCGGATGACTGAAGTTGACGCGTTAACAGGAGAGATAAAAGGGGAAAGAAACCATGTAGCCATCTTTCCGGCCTCTCACTTTGTGACCCGTGAAAATAAACTGCTCAGAGCGATCAAAAATATTGAAAAAGAATTAGAAGAGCGCTTAAAGGAGCTCAGGGACAATGGAAAAGAGCTTGAGGCTCAGCGCCTGGAACAGCGAACCAACTATGATATTGAAATGATGAAGGAAATGGGTTTTTGCTCAGGAATCGAAAACTATTCCCGCCATTTAACATTCCGTCAGCCGGGAGACACACCGTACACTCTTATCGATTTCTTCCCGGATGACTTTCTGTTAGTGGTAGATGAGTCCCATGTGACGCTTCCTCAGGTCAATGGGATGTACAAAGGCGACCGGGCCAGAAAGCAGACCCTGGTGGACCATGGTTTCAGGCTTCCGTCTGCGATGGATAACCGGCCGCTGAAGTTTGAGGAGTTTGAAAAGAAAACACCTCAATCCATTTTCGTGTCCGCTACTCCAGGACCTTATGAAATTGAAAAAACTCCTGAAATGATTGAACAGATTATCCGTCCCACCGGCTCCTTGACCCGACAATTGATGTCCGGCCGATTGAAGGACAGATTGATGACTTAATTGGTGAGATCAATGAAAGAAAAGAAGTAAACGAACGAGTGCTCGTTACGACCTTAACAAAGAAAATGGCTGAGGATTTAACGGATTACTTAAAGGAAGTAGGGATCCGGGTAAAGTATCTTCACTCTGATATAAAAACGTTAGAGAGAATTGAAATCGTCCGCCAGCTCAGGATGGGACAATTCGATGTTCTCGTAGGGATTAACCTTTTAAGAGAAGGGCTGGATATTCCTGAGGTTTCCCTGGTCGCTATCTTAGATGCTGACAAAGAAGGATTTCTCCGTGCAGAGCGTTCGCTGATCCAGACGATGGGGCGGGCAGCCCGTCACGCAAATGGCCATGTCATTATGTATGCTGATAAAATTACAAAATCCATGGACATTGCGATTAGTGAGACGAAACGGCGCCGTTCCCTGCAGGAAGAGTTTAATGAAAAACACAATATTACGCCGCAGACGATCCAAAAAGAAATCCCTCAGCTCATCCAGGCAACAGTGGTGAATGAGGAAGATGATGGTCTTGATAAGCCGGCACTTGCAAAAATGAGCAAGAAAGAAAAAGAAAAAGTGATTGCAGAAATGGAAAGTGAAATGAAGCAGGCAGCAAGAGATCTTCACTTTGAACGAGCTGCTGAGCTGAGAGATATGATTTTAGAGCTTAAAGCGGAAGGATGACGAAGGCATGGCACTTGAAAAACTGCAAGTCAAAGGTGCGCGTTCTCATAATTTAAAAGATATAGATGTGACGATTCCGCGAGATAAACTGGTTGTATTTACAGGTATCTCGGGATCGGGTAAATCTTCTCTCGCCTTTGACACCATATATGCGGAAGGGCAGAGAAGGTATGTAGAGTCTTTGTCTGCCTATGCCCGCCAGTTTCTCGGACAAATGGATAAGCCCGATGTTGATGCCATTGAAGGTCTGTCGCCGGCTATTTCCATTGACCAGAAAACGACAAGCCGCAATCCCCGCTCGACGGTGGGGACGGTAACAGAAATCTATGATTACCTCCGTTTGCTTTTTGCCCGTATTGGCAAGCCGGTCTGCCCAAAGCATGGAACTGAAATTTCCTCCCAGACGGTTCAGCAAATGGTAGACCAGGTTTTGGAGTTTGAAGAGCGAACCAAGCTGCAGATTCTGGCTCCTCTTGTTTCCGGACGAAAAGGTGAGCACGTAAAGGTACTTGAAGACCTCAAGAAAAGAGGGTTTGTCCGCGTGCGTGTGGATGGGGAAATTCGTGAGGTTTCCGAAGACATTACACTTGAAAAAAATAAAAAAGCACAATATTGAAGCAGTAGTGGACCGTATTGTAGTAAAAGAAGGTATAGAAACAAGGCTGACGGATTCCATGGAAACGGCGTTAGAGCTGGGAGAAGGGCGCGTTCTCATTGATATTATCGATGGGGATGAACTTCTCTTCAGCCAGCACCATGCCTGTCCCATTTGCGGATTTTCCATTGAAGAGCTTGAGCCCAGAATATTCTCCTTTAACAGTCCATATGGTGCTTGCCCGACGTGTGACGGACTGGGCAGCCAGCTTGAAGTCGATAAAGACCTTGTTGTCCCTGACTGGGACCGGACGTTAAAGGGTCATGCCATTGCGGCGTGGGAGCCTACAAGCTCACAGTACTACCCCCAGCTTCTGGAATCTGTCTGTCATCATTACGGGATTGACATGGAAACCCCCGTCAAAAACCTTCCAGAGGATCAAATGAATGTCATTCTTTATGGAAGCAATAAGGAGCGTGTAAAGTTCCGATATGAAAATGACCGGGGCCAGGTGAGGGAAAGAAATATTTATTTTGAGGGTGTCCTTAAGAATATTTCCCGCCGTTATCATGAGACCTCCTCTGATTATATCCGTGATCAGATGGAGCAATATATGATTCACAAAGCATGCGGCACATGCAAAGGCCACCGTCTGCGCAAGGAGAGCTTGTCTGTCCTTGTAAATGAGAAGCATATCGGCCATGTAACAGATATGTCGGTAAAAGACGCCAAGAGTTTCTTTGAGGGCCTTTCTTTAAATGAAAAAGAACTGGCAATTGCCCGGATGATCCTAAGAGAAATTGAGGAACGCCTTGGCTTTCTGGTCAATGTCGGACTTGATTATTTAAACCTCAGCCGCTCAGCCGGAACCCTTTCTGGTGGAGAGGCTCAGCGGATCCGGCTGGCCACCCAGATCGGTTCGTCTCTTATGGGAGTATTGTACATTCTTGATGAGCCATCAATTGGCCTTCACCAGCGAGACAACGATAGACTGATCAGCACCCTTGAGCATATGCGTGACCTGGGCAATACGCTGATTGTTGTAGAGCACGATGAAGATACAATGCTTGCAGCTGATCACATAGTGGACATTGGGCCCGGAGCCGGCATGCACGGGGGCTACATTACCTCTCAGGGAAGCCCTGATGAAATAATGGAAGACCCTGAATCCTTGACCGGACAATATTTATCGGGGAAAAAGTTTATTCCTCTCCCCCCTGAACGAAGAAAAGCAGGAGACCGAAAGCTGACCATTAAAGGAGCAAAGGAAAACAACCTTAAAAATACAACGGTGGATATCCCCCTTGGTCTCTTTACAGCAGTAACAGGGGTGTCCGGTTCAGGGAAAAGTACACTTATTAACGATATTTTGCATAAGTCGCTGGCTCTTAAGCTCCACCGGGCTAAGGACAAGCCGGGGGCCCATAAAGGAATCGAAGGAATTGATCATATTGATAAAGTGATCGATATTGATCAGTCACCTATCGGACGGACGCCCCGTTCCAACCCCGCAACGTATACCGGCGTTTTTGACGATATCCGTGATGTCTTTGCCATGACAAATGAAGCAAAAATGCGCGGGTACAAAAAGGGGCGCTTCAGTTTTAATGTCCGTGGCGGCCGCTGCGAAGCCTGTAAGGGTGATGGGATTATAAAAATTGAAATGCACTTTCTTCCTGACGTTTACGTTCCATGTGAACAATGTAAAGGAAAACGTTATAACCGGGACACCTTAGAAATCCGGTACAAAGGGAAAAACATTGCAGATGTACTGGCTATGACTGTGGAAGAAGGTTTGGATTTCTTTGAAAATATTCCAAAGATCAAGCGCAAGATTCAGACCTTATATGACGTGGGGCTTGGTTACATTAAATTAGGACAGCCTGCGACCACACTCTCTGGCGGGGAAGCACAGCGGGTAAAATTAGCTTCCCAGCTTCACCGCCGGCCAACAGGCCGATCCTTCTATATTCTCGATGAACCAACGACAGGGCTTCACGTAGATGACATTGACCGTTTGTTAAAGGTGCTTCAACGGTTAGTTGATAACGGGGACAGCGTGCTTGTGATTGAGCATAACCTTGATGTTATCAAGACGGTAGACCATATCATCGACCTTGGCCCTGAAGGCGGTGACGGTGGAGGGAAATTGGTAGCTTGCGGGACACCTGAGAAGGTGGCAGAAGCAAAGGAATCATATACAGGAAGATATTTAAAACCTATATTAGAAAGAGAGCAGAAAAGGATGAAGGAACGGCTGGCGTATGCAGAGAAAGTAGCCGAATCATAAAGAAGCCTCCCTGCTCCGCGAAGGATCAAAAAGGGAGAAGGAGAGTGTGCTTCTCCCTCTTTTTTGATATACGATCCGGTTTTATGTACCTGCTTGGATGCTGAGACCGGTTTGTTTTCAGGAAAGTAATTGACTGGCTGGCAGAGCTTGAAAGATATTGCTCAGGAACTTCAGCGAAGGTATCATGAAAAAGAGAAAATTATTATATTCTATTTTGAAAACTGAAACATTCTTGGGCGATGATGCGTATGAATGGGTAGACTACTGCATAAAAGAAAAACAGGTTGAAGAAGGATCTGTTGTCGGCTTGGCCTAAATAGCAAGGAAGGGCAGGGATCAATCATGGAAGAAGAACGCAAGATGATATTGAAGATGGTTGAAAGCGGAAAGATTTCCGCGGAAGAAGGGGCAAAACTACTGCAAGCCTTAAATCAGGAAGAGAAGAAGCCGGAAAGCAGCACAACTAATGAAGAAAACGTAACTTCTGCTACCGAAAAGGAGAAAGTAAAATCTATTACTGATCACCTGTCAGACCTCTCGACGAAAGTAGATTGGGGAGAGGGCAATAAAAGGTATAATCAGTGGCAGAAGGATAAGGATAAAGATAAGACAGAACCAGGCATGAAAAAGTTCTCGGATTTTATTGAGAACACACTGCAAAAAATAAAAGAGCTGGATCTTGATTTCAATTTTGGTTCTTATATAGAGGTTAATCATATTTTCCAGCATCAAAATATGTTTCAGTCAAAAATAGACGTTTCCCTGGAAAATGGGTCCTTAAATATTGAATCATGGGATGAACCTCATGTACGGCTTGAGACAAAGGCAAAGGTTTATAAAGCAAAAAATCCTGACGAGGCAAGAGAAGAGTTTTTGAAGGAAACAGACTTTGAAGTAGCCGGAGAGGAGCTTCATTTTCATACGAAAACAAAAGCTATTAAAGTAAACGGGACTTTGTATTTGCCGAAAAAGGACTACGCCAGCCTGCAGTTTTACACGTTTAACGGCCATTTTAAAGGGGAAAAATTGAAGGCGCAGTCGCTGACAGCAAAGGTCGTTAACGGCAGCATGATTTTTAATGATGTCCACGCTCAAGCGTTTAAAGGGGAAACCGTCAGCGGCCCGGTTACCATTTCAGGAGGCACAATTGACCAGTGTGATGTCCAGACCATGCATGGGACCATTGAGCTTGAAGCGTTGATGAAGGACGTTGAAGCCGAGTCACTTAATGGGACGATTAGTGCACGCTTGAATATTGCTGAAGATACGAGAGCTAATTTGGCGGCTACAACGGGAAGTGTCTTTGTGACTGTCCCATCCACGATCCGCACCGACGGCATTTTAAAAACAAACATCGGGAATTATAATTGGACGATGCCAAACGTAGAGGTCATTGAGGAGAAGAAGGATTTTGTTCAAAAATCCATTACCTTTGTATCCAATCAAAGCGGATCACCTCGGTTAAGGCTTGAGGCAAGTACAAAAACAGGGTCGATCTCCCTTAAAAACATGGAAGGGTAAAAGGAGGGCATTCCTATGAAAAAGTTGTACCGAACGAGAGAAGATCGGAAAATTGCAGGGGTCTGCGGGGGGCTGGCTGCTTACTTTGGTATTGACGCCACGATTGTCCGTGTACTTACTGTCGTTTTAGCTATTGTGACTTCAGGGGTACCGTTTCTTCTAGGTTACTTGCTGCTTGTATTTCTTATGCCAAATGAAGAGGATGCCACCTTTTAATGGGGTGTCTTGTATACCTGCTTGTCAATACGGTTGTCCTGATGACGGTAGCCGGGTTCTTTGGCGAGTATTTTCATCTCTCTGGAATAGGGGCAGCTATTGTTGCCAGCTTGATCCTGTCGATAATTAACACATTCATCAGGCCGCTGTTAGTCATCCTGACACTTCCAATTACCTTTATTACGTTAGGGATTTTCTTGTTTATCATTAACGCTGGGTTGTTAATGCTGACAGCCGCAATAATGGGAGAGGCTTTTGTCATTTCAAGCTTTTGGATGGCGCTTTTAGCAGCAATTATTATTGCCATATTAAATGCTCTGATTAATTCCTTTGTGGTAGATCCTCTGCGAAAAAAATAGCAGCAAAGCGTGAAGGCCGGGTAAAGCTTTCACGCTTTTTTGATAGAAAGCCGATGCTGGGACATGTGATCCACTTGTGGAGGAGGTAGCAGATGAAGCCTCCGGTCCTTCTATGAAAGGCGGCTTGAACGTTTCAAACAAACGTTCAATTAAAACGGGGCGCCCTTTTCGTTCTTATTACATTTTCAATATTTCATGCTACAATGGAAAAAGTGAAAAATCCTATATTGCAAGATACAGCTTGGAGGGATGGGAAATGCCTAAGGTAACAGCCAATGACTTGATCGAGCATTTCAATTTAACGTTATTAAGTGGCGAAGACGGGCTATACAGGCTATTACGACGAGTGATATATCAAGGCCGGGAATGGAGATGGCCGGTTACTTTACATACTATCCGGCGAAAAGGCTTCAGCTGATTGGGCGGACCGAGCTCTCATTTTTCCAGCAGCTGACGCAGCAGGAGAAGCAGGAACGAATGGAAAAGCTTTGTACATATGACACACCAGGGATCGTTATTTCCCGAGGGATTGAAGCACCTGATGAATTACTTGCAGCTTCACAAAGGACGGGAGTTCCGATAATGAGCTCCGCAACCACTACGACAAGGCTGAGCAGTCAGATTACCAACTTCCTCGAAGCGAGGCTTGCCAAGTCTACTGCTATTCATGGGGTCCTTGTGGATATATACGGGATCGGGGTATTACTAACAGGAGCAAGTGGAGTAGGTAAAAGTGAAACGGCTCTTGACCTTGTCCGCAGAGGACACCGCCTGGTAGCTGATGATTCAGTGGAAATTCGTCAGGAGCATGGAACAACCTTAATAGGAAGAGCACCTGAATTAATTCAGCATTTACTTGAAATTCGAGGACTGGGCATTATTGATGTAATGACTCTGTTTGGCGCGGGGGCCGTTCGGCCATTTAAGCGTGTAGCGTTGGTGATTAACCTGGAGCTCTGGGATCAGACCAAGGCTTATGACCGGCTAGGGATAGAAGAAAACACCATGAAAATTATTGATACTGAAGTACCTATCTATACCATTCCTGTGCGGCCAGGACGAAACCTTGCTGTTATCGTTGAAGTGGCTGCCATGAACTTCCGTTTGAAGCGGATGGGGATAAATACAGCCGAGAAATTTTCTGAAAGACTGACGGACGTCATTGAGGAAGGCGAGCAGGACTATTAAACCCGAATCTTCCTCGTTTTTTATGTTAAGAAGAAACCGGTGTTCCCTTTGATAATGCAGGGTGCAGACTCTGACTCTTGTAAGCATCGTATGGAAGCATAAGGAAAGTAGGAAACCGGTAAAAACAAGTACGTAAAGTGATTGTAGAACAGAGGTGTCACGAATATGATTTTTACAGCGCAGCCTTATGACCGCGTAGCATTTGAAATTGGTCCCCTTACCGTGCATTGGTATGGACTTCTTATAGGAATTGGTGCCTTTTTAGGATACCTCCTTGTTTCACGGGAATTTGAAAAAAGAGGATTGCCAAAGGATATGTTTGCAGACTTGCTCCTTTGGGCGTTTCCGATAGCAATCGTTTCAGCACGAATTTATTATGTGATATTTGAATGGCAAAGCTACATTCATGAACCCCTTCGCGCATTTGCGATCTGGGAAGGGGGGCTTGCCATTCATGGTGGTTTGATTGGTGCCTTTATTACCGTCTATGTTTTTGCGAAAAAGAGAGGCGTGTCCTTCTGGAGGCTCACTGACCTGGTTGTGCCGGGGATTATCCTTGCACAGGCTGTTGGGCGATGGGGTAACTTCATGAACCAGGAGGCCCATGGCGGTCCGGTGACAAGAGAGTTTCTGGAAGGCTTAATGATTCCTGATTTTATTATTAATCAGATGTATATAGACGGTACGTATTACCATCCAACTTTTTTATATGAATCCTTATGGAATCTGCTTGTCCTGGCGATTCTTCTCTGGCTCCGCCGGGTAAATCTGCGACAAGGTGAGATGTTCTTTTCCTATCTCATCCTGTATTCAGTAGGACGCTTCTTTATTGAAGGTCTGCGTACAGACAGTCTGATGATTTTTGATCTCCTGCGTACGGCACAGGTAGTTTCTCTCGTATTGATCGCAGGTTCTATTTTCCTGATCTGGTACAGAAGGAAAAAGGGATATGCAGATACACGGTATTTAGATGATGAAGCGGAAGCCCCTAAGAAAATGAATAACGGTAAAAAGAAAAACGACCAAAAAGAAAAAGAAAAAATAAGCAGCCCTTGATCAGGCTGGATGAGTGAATTTCGAAAGGCAAAAGGCAGGTGATAGAACTTTGTGGCAAACATTGAAAAAAGGGTTACTGGTTGGTCTGCAGACCTCCTGGACGTTAGGGAAAATTATTTTTCCCATTACGCTGATCGTAACCATTTTAAGCTATACACCTGTTCTTGATTGGATCGCACGTATACTTGCTCCTATGATGGGGTGGATTGGGCTTCCTGGTGAAGCTGCCATTCCCCTTGTTTTAGGAAATGTACTGAATTTATATGCTGCGATTGGTGCCATTCTAACCATGGATCTCACAGTGAAGGAGGTCTTTATCCTTGCTGTGATGCTGTCTTTTTCTCATAATCTTTTTGTCGAATCGGCCGTAGCGGTAAAAATAGGCATACGGATGTCTGTCGTTCTGGCGGTTCGCCTTGGGCTTGCTTTTTTCTCTGCTTTAATGATTCACTGGCTCTGGCAGGGGGGAGGAGAACAGGCTCAATATGGGTTTGTATCAGGAACGGGCCAGCCTGAGGTTGATGGCTGGATGGGAGTCATCTGGCAGGGGGTTTCCAGCGCTACATTGGGAATTATACAAATTGCTTTGATTGTTATCCCTATCATGATTTTTGTACAGATTATGAAAGACCTTAACTGGCTGCAAGTCTTTTCACGGTGGATGTCTCCCTTTACCAGGATGCTTGGAATTCGGGAAAATACGTCCACCACATTGGCTTCAGGGCTGTTGTTTGGTCTCGCTTTTGGGGCAGGGTGATGATCCAGGCTGCAAAAGAGGATAAAGTAAAGAAAAAGGATTTATATCTGGTCTTTATATTTCTTGTGGCCTGTCATGCGGTCATAGAGGATACACTAATTTTTATCCCTCTTGGCATACCCGTTCTTCCTCTTCTTATTATCAGGCTGGTTACTGCAATTATTCTGACCATGATCATTGCTTACATTTGGAACCGGGTGGAGAAAAAACAAGAATTTGCCGGAAAGGAAACCACATCCTATGAATATTAATACGATTTTATTTGACTTGGACGGAACGTTGGTTAATACAAACGAGTTAATTATTTCTTCCTTTAAACATACACTCGATCATTACAAGCCAGGAACATACGGACGAGAGGATATTATTCAGTTTATCGGACCACCTTTAACGGAAAGCTTTCGGAAGGTCGATCCTGAGCGAGCAGAAGAATGATAGAAATGTACCGACAGCATAACCTGTCTTTTCACGACGAACTGATTGAAGAGTATGAAGGAGTGCAGGAAACTGTGGATACTCTTCACAAGGAAGGGTTTAAATTGGCTGTTGTGACTACAAAACGAAAGCAGACAGCTTTAATGGGTATTGAGGTGATGGGGCTCAGCCTTATTTTTCCAGCATTGTGACGTTTGACGATGTGGAGGAAGTGAAACCAAACCCGGAACCTTTAAATCAAGCGATGGAGGCTCTTGGCTCCAGGCCGGAGAACACTCTGATGGTAGGCGACAGTCATTATGACATTCTTGGCGGCCAGAATGCAGGGACGTACACGGCAGGAGTGGCCTGGTCTATTAAAGGAAAGGAGCATCTCAGCTCTTTTAAGCCGGATCTTATGCTTGAAAAGATGCCTGATCTGCTGAAGTATGTAGGAGTTCGAGTACGATGAGGAAAACGGACCGTTATTCTGTAAAAGAGGCAAATTCACTCTGGCAAGTTTATAAGACGGTCCCGTTTTGGAAAGTATCCAAGAATTTTATCGTCATTCAGATGGCGAGGTACACTCCTTTTCTGCCTATGAAGAACTGGCTTTACAAAAGGTTTCTTGGCATGGAGGTAGGAAAAGAAACGTCCTTTGCCTGATGGTCATGCTTGATGTGATGTTCCCTGAGAAAATTTCAGTGGGGCGAAACTCAGTTATCGGCTACAATACAACAATTTTGGCTCATGAGTATTTGATTAAAGAATATCGTCTGGGCGATGTGAAAATTGGTGATGAGGTATTGATCGGGGCAAACACAACCATTCTGCCGGGTGTGACTATTGGTGATGGTGCTATCGTTTCGGCAGCCACCCTCGTGCATAAGGATGTCCCGGCGGGAAGCTTTGTCGGGGGAAACCCGATGAAAGTGATATACACAAAAGAACAAATGGAAGAACGAAGCGAAGGACTTGACTAGACAAGCCTTCGCTTTTTTTGTGGGGAGGGAGGTGCCTGGCACCGCAGAGGATTGTAATATTAAATTAAGAAGAACGCTGATATAAGAGGGAAACTGGGATTAAAATATTACGGCATGTAACGGTGCCAGGCACCCCAAGCAGGTTGTAATAAAGAAAACGTGAGAAAGGCCGAAGAGATAGGAAAAACCAAATTAAAAATATTACAGTAAGCCGGGGTGCCAGGCACCCCGGTCGGCACCCCGATCTCTTGACGATGCAACAAAAGGTGTGTACACTACACCTATGTTCTTTATCTCGATAGTACATTAGCGAACTAAAGCGACAAACAATAAGAACCAAGTGAACATTTGATTATATGGGAAATCCTATCTATGATTTATCTAGATGGAAAACAGTGCACGGAAAAATATGCTGAAACTGCGTATGCAGCGGTTCTTGGCATTTTAATAAAGATTTGACTACATACAGGCTCACACAGCCTGCTGACCAATATCTTCAGCCCAAAGGAGCGACACACAAATGAGCAAACCCTTTATGTTTGAAAAACCTCTTGGAATGCGAGATACCCTTCCGGCCTTCTATGAAACGAAACGGAACATAAGCAAAAAGGTGGAAGCAGAAACTGAGCGCTGGGGTTACCGCCCGATAGAGACACCGACGTTAGAATACTACGATACCGTAGGCGATGCCTCAGCCATTTTAGACCAGCATCTGTTTAAGCTTCTTGATCAGCAAGGGAACACTCTGGTCCTTAGACCTGATATGACCGCTCCGATTGCAAGAGTAGCGGGCTCCAGCTTGAAGGATCAGCCTTTCCCTTTGCGTCTTTCCTATCAAACTCATCTGTTTCGCGCCCAGCAGCGTGAAGGAGGACGCCCGGCAGAGTTTGAACAAATGGGTGTAGAGCTTGTTGGAGATGGCACGGCAAGTGCAGATGGTGAAGTTATTGCATTAATGATTGCCGCTCTAAAAGAAGCGGGATTGGAAAACTTTCAAGTAGCCGTCGGCCACATTGGCTATGTGAATGCCCTCCTGCTTGATGTTGTCGGCAGCGAGGAGCGGGCAGGCGTTCTTCGTCGTTACTTATATGAAAAGAACTACGTAGGATACCGCCACCACGTCAAGAGTCTTCCTCTTTCCTCTATTGATGAAAAGCGGCTTCTGGGTCTTCTTAAGCTCCGAGGCGGCTACAGTAAAATAGAAGAAGCGAAAGAAATCGTTTATAACGGAGAGGCCTCAAAGGCACTTGAAGACCTGGAGCAGCTGTGGGAAGTTCTCGAAGGGTACGGCGTGACCGAGCATTTAAAGTTTGACTTAAATTTAGTGATGCATATGAGCTACTATACCGGTGTCGTTTTTGAAGGCTATGGAAGCAAGCTTGGTTTTCCCCTTTCAAGCGGCGGCCGATATGATGAATTAGTACAGAAATTTAACCGTCCAGCCAGGCAACAGGCTTTGGCATTCGTCTCGACCTTCTTGTGGAGGCACTTGGGAAAACAGAAGAAGAGCCTAAACAAACATGCATTATTTTTAGCAAAGAACGAAGAAGAGAAGCCATAGAAAAGGCAAGGCACCTCCGTAATGAAGGAAAGCAGGTTGTTCTTCAAGACCTTCAAGGAGTAGAAAGTGTAGATCAATTAAGTGAAACCTTTGAGGACGTCATTTATTTTATCGGCAAGAAAAAAGGAGAGGGAGTCAATGAGTGAGCAACTGACCGTCGCAATGCCAAAAGGCAGGATATTTGAAGAAGCGGCCGACTTGCTTCGTAAGGCAGGTTACGCCCTTCCCCCTGAGTTTGATGATTCCAGAAAGCTGATTGTTGAAGCGCCTGAAGCAAATATGAGCTTTATCCTTGCCAAGCCTATGGATGTTCCAACATATGTGGAGCACGGGGTCGCCGATGTAGGGGTGGCAGGAAAAGATGTGATGATTGAAGAGGAACGGGATGTATATGAAGTCCTTGATCTTAAAATTAGTGAGTGTTACATGGCTGTAGCAGGGCTTCCTGGCTATAAGAAATCCGACATCAATCCGAAGGTGGCGTCTAAGTATCCTAATTTAGCCACACAGTATTTTAAGGAGCAAGGTGAACAAGTGGAAATTATTAAGTTAAACGGCTCAATTGAGCTCGCTCCGTTAGTGGGCCTAGCTGACCGGATTGTTGATATCGTTTCAACGGGCCGGACCCTCAAGGAAAACGGTCTTGTAGAATTAGAAACGATGATTCCTATTACCTCCCGTTTGATTGTAAACCCAGTCAGCTACCGGATGAAGGATGAACAAATTGATGACCTCGTGGAACGACTCGCGGATGTGATGGGAGGAGAGCAGCGGTGAGAATCATTAAAGTTACAGAAAAAGTAAGCCTGGCACGTGATGTGGATACAGGAAATGAAACGCAGCAGGCTTCAGTAGACAACATTCTCGCCCAGGTGCGCGAAGAGGGGGATCAAGCACTAAAAAAACTGACAGAGCAGTTTGATGGGGCAGCCCTGGAAAATCTTCTTGTAACCAAGGAAGAAATGGGTGATGCCTATAATGAGGTTGACGATGAGGTTCTCGAGGCGCTGAGACAGGCAGCTCTTAACATTCGTGAATTTCATGAAAGGCAGACGCGTCAGTCCTGGATGGTGACCAAGGAGGACGGAACGATGCTCGGTCAGAAAATCATTCCTCTTGATTCTGTGGGCGTGTATGTTCCGGGAGGAAAAGCCTCTTATCCTTCCACGATTATGATGAACGTGATTCCCGCCCAGGTCGCTGGTGTGGAAAACATCGTTATGACGTCTCCTCCTGATAAAAACGGAAACCTTAACCCCGCGGTCCTTGTCACTGCTGCAGAACTTGGGGTCAAAACCATTGTGAAAGCCGGCGGGGCTCAGGCTGTCGCTGCTCTGGCCTATGGAACGGAAACCGTGCCGAAGGTTGATAAAATAGTAGGACCTGGCAATATCTTTGTGGCACTTGCGAAGCGTGCGGTATTTGGACAGGTTGATATAGATATGATTGCAGGTCCCAGTGAAGTCGTCGTTCTTGCTGATGAAAGAGCACGCCCTGAGTATATAGCTGCCGATCTCCTTTCTCAGGCAGAACATGATGAAATGGCGTCAGCTGTTTTAGTCACACCTTCGGAAACACTTGCTCAAATGACAGCTTCAGAAATTGAGCGCCAGGTCAAGGAGCTGCCGAGAAAAGATATTGCGGAAGCCTCTATTAAAGATTACGGGGCTATCTATTTGACAGAGACCATGGAAGAAGCGATAGCTGCAGTCAATAAGCTTGCTCCGGAGCATCTCGAAATTTTAACGTTAAACCTCATGATCAGCTTGGAAAAATCAAGCATGCGGGTGCCATCTTTTTAGGACCGTACAGTCCTGAGCCAGTGGGCGATTATTTTGCCGGTCCGAACCACGTGCTTCCTACGAACGGGACAGCACGATTCTCAAGCCCATTAAATGTCGATGATTTCACCAAGAAATCGAGCATTATTTCATACAGTAAAGAAGCATTCCATAGAGATGCTGCCCATATTACGGCACTTGCTCGCCTGGAAGGGCTTGAAGCTCATGCAAGATCCATAGATATTCGAACGGAGGGGAAGAAAAGTGAGTGAACGCAGAGGTTCTATTGAACGCAACACCTATGAAACACAAATCAAATTAGATTTTGAAGTGGATGGGGAAGGAAAAAGTGATATTGATACAGGCGTTCCTTTCATGACTCACATGCTGGAGCTTTTCACAAAGCACGGCCACTTTGATTTGACGGTAAAAGCAACAGGGGATACCGATGTTGATGATCATCATACAACTGAAGACATTGGAATTTGCCTCGGGCAGGTATTCAAGGAGGCCCTGGGTGATAAAAAAGGAATCCGCCGGTATGGAAACTCCTTTGTTCCAATGGATGAAACGCTTGCTCAAGTTGTGGTCGATTTAAGCAACAGACCTCATCTTGAATTTCGCGCTGATTTTCCCCAGGCAAAGGTAGGGACCTTTGATACGGAGCTCGTCCATGAATTTCTATGGAAGTTCGCTCTTGAAGCCAGAATGAACCTTCATGTAATCGTCCATTATGGTCATAATACTCATCATATGATTGAGGCAATTTTTAAGGCGATGGCAAGGGCCTTGATGAGGCAACCATGATTGACCCGCGGGTAAAGGGTGTTCCTTCCACAAAAGGCATGCTGTAAAACAGTCAGGTGCGCTATAATTAGAAAATCAGGTCTGGAAAAAAGGTTTCCATAGAAAGGATGAAACAGCATGATCGGTGTGATTGACTATGGAATGGGTAACTTGCACAGTGTGACAAAGGCAATGGAACGGCTCGAGCTTGAGTATTTTTTATCAGAGGATATTCAGGAGTTGAAAAAAGCTGATGGCCTGATTCTTCCTGGGGTTGGGTCCTTTAAAGACGCTATGACCATTCTGGAGCGAAAGGCCAGGCAGATTTTGTGAAGGAATGGGCAGAAGATGGGAAGCCTTTGCTGGGCATTTGTCTCGGCATGCAGTTATTATTTGAAGGAAGTGAAGAAAATGGGGAAACTGAAGGGCTTAATCTGCTGCCAGGCTATGTCCGTCGTTTTTCTGGTGTGATGGAGGATGGAACGAAGTATAAAGTGCCTCACATGGGCTGGAATAACGTTTCCTTTCAGCAGCCGGATCACCCCCTTCTTCAATCGCTGAATACGGGCCATGTCTATTTTGTCCATTCTTATGTAGTAAGAACGGACGATGAATCGGTGTTAATTGCAACGAGTGAATATGATGGACCGGTTCCTGCAGTAGTAGGCCGTGATAATGTCATGGGGACACAATTCCATCCTGAAAAAAGCAGTCAAATGGGGATGACTATTTTAAAAAATTTCGGGGCTTTAGTGGCTGGAAAGGTGAGCGCAAATGAGTAAGTTTATAATCTATCCAGCAATTGATATGCGCGGCGGCAAATGCGTGCGCCTGTTACAGGGAGATTATGAGAAAGAAACGGTATACGGAGATTCACCCTTTGATATGGCGAAGCGTTTTGCTGATTCAGGCGCTTCCTGGATACATATGGTAGACCTTGACGGGGCAAAAGAGAAGAAAAGAGTAAACAATAATCACGTGCTGGAGGTGGCCAAAAACCTTGATGTTAAGGTGCAGATCGGCGGCGGTATCCGCACAGAGGAAGACGTGGCGTACTATCTTGAACATGGTGTGGACCGGGTGATTCTTGGAAGTGTAGCGGTAAATAATCCTGAGTTTGCTCAGAAGATGCTGGCATTATACGGGGAAAGAGTAGCGTTCGGACTCGATGCAAGAGATGGATATGTAGCCGTAAACGGCTGGCTGGAAACCTCGGAAGTAAAAGCGGTAGACCTGGGAAAAGAGCTTGCTTCCCAGGCGCCGAAACGTTTATATTTACAGATATTTCAAAAGACGGAATGCTCTCCGGGCCCAATGTTAAGGCGATAGCTGAGCTTGCTGAAGCAACAGGAAAAGAAGTAATCGCATCTGGAGGAGTCAGCAGCCTGGATGATATTAAAGAGCTTGCTGAGTATAAAGAAAAGGGAATCGGCGGAGCCATTGTTGGAAAAGCATTGTATACAGGAAAGGTAGAGCTTGAAGATGCGGTTAGAGAGGTGGAGAAATAATGCTCACAAAACGAATCGTTCCCTGCCTTGATGTGAAGGAAGGACGGGTTGTAAAGGGTGTGCAGTTTGTTGACCTCCGTGATGCCGGGGACCCGGTAGAGCTGGCTGCCTTTTATGATGAGCAGGGCGCCGATGAACTTGTTTTCCTTGATATATCAGCCTCTCATGAAGGTAGAAAAACAATGGTAGAAGTAGTAAAAGAAGTGGCCGGGAAATTAGCCATTCCTTTTACAGTCGGCGGCGGCATTAACTCTCTTGAGGATATGAAAATCATTTTGCGTGCAGGAGCAGATAAAGTTTCTCTGAACACAGCAGCTGTCAACCGTCCTGAGCTGATCACAGAGGGAGCAGCTTACTTTGGTTCTCAGTGTATTGTAGTGGCTATCGATGCGAAATACGATGAGAAACTTGGATCATGGCGCATATATACTCACGGCGGCCGCACCCCGACACACTGGGAAGTAAAAGACTGGGCTCGGGAAGTAGTGAAACGAGGAGCGGGAGAAATTCTTTTAACGAGTATGGATGAAGATGGTTCGAAAGCAGGGTTTGACCTTCCTCTGACGGAAGCTGTTAATGAGGTGGTTTCCGTGCCAGTTATTGCTTCTGGGGGAGCCGGTGCAAAGGAACACTTTGTCGATGTGTTCGAAAAAGCAAAAGCGGATGCTGCTTTGGCTGCTTCTATTTTTCATTATAAAGAAACTTCAGTAGAAGAAGTGAAACATCATTTGCGTGAAAAAGGAGTGGAAGTCCGTTGAACCTGGAAGAACTATCATTTGATGAAAAGGGCCTTATCCCTGCCATTGTTCAAGACGCTGTCTCAAAAGAGGTTTTGACGCTGGCTTATATGAATAAAGAGTCTCTTGAAAAGTCCATTGATACAAAAGAAACATGGTTTTACAGCCGCTCCCGCCAGGAGCTGTGGCATAAAGGGGAAACGTCAGGGAACACACAAACGATAGAGGACATCAGGTTTGACTGTGATCAGGATGCCCTGGTGGTTCTCGTCCATCCTAAGGGGCCGGCCTGCCATAAAGGCAGCTACAGCTGTTTTGCAGATTCCCTGCTGGATAAGGAAGTACCAGAGAAGGCCTCGGAACGCTTTGCAATCATCAACCAGCTTGAAGAAACCATTGCCAGGCGTGAAGCCGAAATGCCGGAGGGTGCCTACACCACCTATTTGTTTACTGAAGGTGTGGATAAAATCCTCAAAAAGGTTGGTGAAGAAGCAAGTGAAGTCATCATTGCTTCAAAAAACCGAGATGCCGAAGAACTTAGCATGGAAGCAGCAGATCTTTTGTATCATACGCTCGTGCTGTTCCGTGAACAGAAGCTTCCTATAGACAGTGTTCTCGATGTGCTTAAAAACCGCCATGGCTAAAGTATTCATCAATGAAAGAAGCCATGGAAAAGAATCATGGACATAAATAAATAACTGTTAAAAAAAGGGGTGGACCAATCGTCTATCCCTCTTTTTTGGGTTGACAGAAAATGCTATACTTGATACATTGCATTTTTTGTGGACGGAGGTCATAAAAGTCGCATGAAATTATCATCAGAGACGAAGGGACAAGTAATCCCTTTTATACAAAACGGGGAATACTTCTTTAAAAAAGGAGTAGGAGCCTATCAAAAGAAAGAGCTTAACCGGCTGTGAAATATTTGCGCCGTGCAATAGATATAAATCCCAAAGAAGCTGTTTTTCAATGTCAGCTTGCTGCTATTTTAGCAGATCTAGGAAGGTACGAAGAGTCAAATGACCTTCTTTTACACGTTCTTGACCATGTGGATTCAACGATGTATGACAGCTACTTCTTTTTGGCAAACAATTATGCATACCAGGGATTGTTTGAGAAAGCCAGGGAAGCAGCAACGAGTTATCTTCAATTTTGCTCCGAGGGAGATTTTGCAGAGGATGCAAGAGATCTTTTAGAGCTTCTTAAGCTTGACCATGATCAAGGAGAATCCCAGGAACGGGACGGAATTGAAGATGAATTGATTTTAAGTTACGAAAAAGCGTGCCGTTATATGAAGGATGGGCATTATAATAAAGCAGAGGAGCTGCTGGAAAATATTATCACGGATTACCCTTCCTTTCGCTCCGCCTATAGTCAGCTGGCCTATGTTCTTCATTTAAAAGGTTATTCCGAAGAGGCACTTGCTTTCACAAAGGACCTGTTGGAAGAAGAGCAGTATCTTCCCGCAATCTGCCAGCTTGCCCTTCTTTATTATGATATGGGACGTAAAGAAGAATCCAAGGAAGTAGCTGATTTGTTAAAGCAGGTTGTACCTATGGACAGAGATCATATTTATCGCCTGGGGGCCACTTTTTGTCACCTTGCTGAGTATGAAGAAGGGTATCGCTGGTTTAAGCATCTGGGAAAAAGGTTTGCTCCCGATCATGAGGATTACTTCTTTAAGTATGGGGTGACGGCGTATCAAATAGGGAAAGAATCCTTAGCAAAAAAAATGTGGGAACAGGCTGACCATATGGGGCATCAGGCTGCTGCAGACCTTTTGGAAAAGATGAAGGACGGGATTTTGTCCAAAGGGGACGCCCGTTGTGATTTATATATGGATCCAGGAATTTCTCTTCGCTAACAAAGCGTGAGCAGATTAATGGACTTCCTTTTAACCTTTTCGTAGGATAGGATTTGTAACCAGCAGATAAAATAATGAGAGATCATCGAGTTATAAATGTACGGATGAAAAGGAGAGAATCGGTATGACGGAAGAAAAGATTTATGATGTAATTATTGCAGGTGCCGGCCCCGCAGGATGACAGCAGCTGTCTATACGTCACGTGCCGAGATGAGTACGTTAATGCTTGAGCGCGGCGTCCCTGGAGGCCAGATGGCTAATACGGAGGACGTAGAAAATTATCCTGGGTTTGGTCATATTCTAGGTCCGGACCTTTCAAATAAGATGTTTGAGCATGCCAGAAAATTTGGGGCTGAATATGCTTATGGCGATGTCAAAGAAATCATTGACGGCAAAGAATATAAGATCGTAAAAGCAGGAAATAAAGAATATAAAGCCCGCTCTGTCATTGTGGGAACCGGGGCTGAATATAAACAGCTTGGAGTGCCCGGAGAGAAAGAACTGGGAGGCCGCGGCGTTTCTTACTGTGCTGTCTGTGACGGAGCATTTTTCCGAGGGAAAGAAATCGTTGTAGTCGGCGGAGGAGACTCTGCTGTAGAGGAAGCCGTGTATTTAACACGTTTTGCTTCAAAAGTAACAGTTGTTCACCGCCGTGACCAGCTTCGTGCCCAGAAGATTCTTCAGCAGCGTGCCTTTATTAACGAAAAGATAGATTTTAAATGGAATCACATTGTGAAAGAGATCAATGATAATAACGGCAAGGTAGGCAGTGTAACGCTCACAAACCTTGAATCCGGTGAGGATTACGAATTTAAAACGGATGGTGCGTTCATTTATATCGGTATGCTGCCACTGAACAACGCGGTAAAAGAGCTTGGTATAACCAATGAAGAAGGGTATATTGAGACAAATGAGGAAATGGAAACAAAAATCCCTGGTATCTTTGCTGCCGGAGATATTCGTGAAAAGTCTCTTCGCCAAATTGTAACCGCGACAGGTGACGGCTCTATAGCTGCACAAACTGCCCAGCATTATGTAGAGCAGCTAAAAGAAACCGTCAAAGCGAACTAAAAGGCTAAAGAAGAAACTTTACCTTTTCGTAAGCCTGTCTTAACGATTTTGTAACAAATTTGAAACATTAAAAGGGTAAGATAAGAATAAGTAATTGACCCCCTTTTATAAATCTTTGTGAGTACAGGTTTTCAGCCTGTGCTCTTTTTTTGTCCAAATGACAGAAAAGAGGAGCGGTTGTGATTGGTAAATGTACGGACAGAGGAGTACCAAGGTGGTTAGACATTTCTGGAATGCTAATACGTGTTGTCCACTACGTTTATCGTCGATTTTGACTTTCATTCCAACTGGAATTCTCAGAGGGACCAGACGGGAAAGCAAGAGCCGAAGCGTGGTCTTCTTTTAGAATCCGCCCGACTTGTCACTTTGTTGCTGAACATGTTCTTTCACGTAATGAAATATGTAGTTCAAATTGGGAAAGCTTTTGAGACAGGGCTCCTCTTTTTCATTCTTATAAGCTTATTTCTGGAACGTATGAATTCCTTTCACCGTGAAAGGTTGAGAGGAACGATGAATAGAATGAAAAGAGAGAGGAATTAACAAGGGTGTTAAAAATGCTCACTTAATTGTTGGTTTCTTTGCATTGTGGGGAACCTGGAATAATTGTATACTTGAAGGGTAGTTACGTGAGGTGATGAGCATGCAACGGGTTACAAACTGTGTGTTAAAAGACGGCAGCCAAGTGCTGATGCTTCAAAAGCCGAGAAGGGCTGGTGGGTAGTCCCTGGCGGCAAGATGGAAACCGGAGAGTCAACAAGAGAAACGGCAATAAGAGAATTTAGAGAAGAGACAGGGCTACATATCAAAAACCCTGCAATCAAAGGGATTTTTACGATCCTTATAATAGATGAAGATGATGAGTTACTATCCGAATGGATGATGTTTACTTTCCTGGCAACAGAATTTGAGGGAGAGATGCTGGGGAAATCGCCAGAAGGGAAGCTCGCATGGAAGGAAAAAGATGAGATTCTAACACTCCCTATGGCTCCCGGCGATCGGTATATTTTTGAACATATACTCAATAATGAAGATGTTTTATATGGCACCTTTCGGTACACGCCTCAGTTTAAGCTGCTTTCTTATCGCTTGCAAAGTGATACGAACCCAAAAGAGAGCAGCTAGCAGGAGTGTTGGTAAGGAGCAGGAGAGGGGGAGAAGCATAGTGAAGGAAAAAAAGAAGATATTCAAGTAGTGATTATTACAGGAATGTCTGGCGCGGGAAAGACTGTGGCGGTGCAGAGCTTTGAAGATCTTGGCTACTTCTGTATTGATAATCTGCCTCCCGCGTTAATCCCAAAATTTATCGATCTGATTGAAAGCTCAGGAGGAACCATGAACAAGGTTGCGCTGGTCATTGATCTAAGAGCTCGGGATTTCTTTGATCATTTGCTTGACGCTATTGATAAGTTGAACGAAAAGCCTAACTTGAATCCCCATATTTTATTCCTCGATGCTAAAGATAATACTCTTGTCCAGCGCTATAAGGAAACGAGAAGATCGCATCCTCTGGCTCCAAAAGGACTGCCCCTTGAAGGCATTAAAAATGAAAGACAAATGCTTGAAGAATTAAAAGGCCGGGCACGCCAGATTATTGATACGAATGATTTAAAGCCCAGAGAGCTGCGGGAAAAGATCATTGACTCTTTTTCAACTCCTGAGAACCACCCTTTTACTGTAAACTTTATGTCTTTTGGGTTTAAGTACGGAGTCCCTATAGACGCAGACCTGGTATTTGATGTGAGATTTTTGCCCAATCCTCACTATATTGATCAACTGCGTCCCAAAACGGGACTTCAGGAGGAAGTATCTTCCTATGTGTTAAAATGGAAAGAAACAAAGGATTTTCTCCAAAAGCTGACAGATCTCTTAGAATATATGATTCCCCAATATAAGCGGGAAGGGAAAAGCCAGGTTGTCATCAGTATCGGCTGTACAGGAGGCAAACACCGTTCAGTCACACTTGCTGAGCATTTGGCGGCACACTTTGGGAATGACTATGTGGTGCGAAGCAGCCATAGGGATATAGAGAAAAGAAAGGAAAGTACGTTGTGAAGAAAGCAAACGTGGTTGTCATCGGAGGAGGGACCGGGTTGTCTGTTCTTCTTCGAGGCTTAAAAACCTTTCCTGTTGACATAACCGCTATTGTTACTGTTGCTGATGATGGAGGAAGTTCCGGCAGGCTCCGTAAAGAGTTAAACATTCCACCCCCAGGTGATGTAAGAAATGTTCTGGGGGCTCTGGCGGAGGTCGAACCTATGATTGAAAAGTTGTTTCAGCACCGCTTCAATCATGGAAAGGGGCTTTCCGGCCATTCTTTAGGAAATCTGTTACTGGCGGGAATGACTTCCATTACTGGCGATTTTGCCAAAGGAATCAGTGAGCTGAGCACTGTGCTTAACGTGAGAGGAAAGGTTCTTCCCGCCTCGAACCAAAGCATCGTTTTACATGCTGAACTAATGGATGGTTCAATTGTCAGTGGGGAATCACAGATTCCAAAGGCAGGGAAAAAGATCAGACGTGTGTATTTGACGCCTGAAACCATTTATCCCCTGTCTGAGAGTATTAAAGCGATTGAAGAAGCAGACTTAATTGTAATCGGTCCAGGGAGCTTATATACGAGCATATTGCCAAATCTACTCGTTCCAGGGATCACTGATTCTATCAAAAAGTCCAAGGCAAGAAAGATTTATATATGTAATGTTATGACCCAAGCAGGGGAAACTGATAATTTCAGCGCAGGAGACCATGTTGAAACAATAGAGGCTCATACAGGCAAAGGTGTGATAGATACCGTTTTAATGAACGAGGGTGAAATCCCGCCTTCTATCACTTCCGTTTACAAGAAAGAAGGAGCTTTTCCTGTCATTAGTGATGAAGAACGAATTGAAAAGATGGGTTTATCCCTTATTAAGGATGAATTTTTACAGTTTGAAGGACATCTTCTTCGCCATGACGCGTTAAAAGTTTCCCGCTCCTTGTTAACCCAGCTTTAAGCCTGGCAGCATAAAAGACAGTTCCGGCATAAGGTCAGACGTGACAAAGGAAAAGGGATCGAGAAGGTGGTGAAAACATGTCATCCTTTGCGGCTATGACAAAGAAGGAATTAACACAGCTAGAGACAGATGGCTGCTGTGCGAAAGCAGAGCTTGCTGCTTTAGTACGGATGAATGGATCGATTTCATTGGGAAGCGGAAGAAAAGTCACCCTTGATATTTCTACTGAAAATGCTGCGATCGCCCGCAGAATTTATAAGCTGATCCGTCGTGTATATGGAAACATTGAAGTCGAACTTCTAGTCAGGAAGAAAATGAGGCTTAAGAAAAATAATGTCTATCTTGTAAGGATTATAGAGGACAGCCAGTCCATGTTAACAAGCTTAGGCATTATGAAAGAAGGTTTCCATTTTACCAGGATTATTGATTCTGACCTTGTGAAGGAACCATGCTGTAAAAGAGCTTATTTGCGAGGCGCTTTTTTGGCGGGGGGATCCATTAACCACCCTGAAACATCCTCTTATCACTTAGAAGTGTTTTCATTTTATGAAGAACATAACCACTCCCTTCAAAAGCTCTTGAAGGAATTTTACCTGGATGCAAAGAGTTTAGAAAGAAAAAAAGGATTTATCCTCTACATTAAGGAAAGTGAAAAGATTACAGAGTTTTTAAATGTAATCGGGGCCCACCAAGCATTATTATATTTTGAGGACATTCGGATTGTAAAAGACATGAGAAATTCAGTAAATCGACTGGTGAATTGTGAAACAGCCAACCTTAACAAAACGGTTGGGGCTGCTTTGCGGCAAGTGGAAAATATCAGGCTTATTGATGACCAGATCGGTTTAGATAACCTTCCTGAAAAGCTGAGGGAAATAGCCGAACTCCGAGTAGCTCATCAGGATGTAACCTTAAAAGAGTTAGGGGAAATGGTTCAAAGCGGAAAAGTCAGCAAATCGGGTATTAACCACCGCTTAAGAAAAATTGACCAAATCGCAGAAAAACTAAGAAATGGCGAGTCAGTTAAAGTATAAGCAGCTTACAAAGCAGTTTTTCTGCTGGATAATAATGAAAACGATAGCAAAAAAGATAATAAAATAATGGAGGAGATGGCGGTGCTAGAGAAAACAGTAAATGTCAATTTAAAAACAGGATTGCAAGCTAGGCCGGCCGCCTTATTTGTTCAAGAGGCAAATCGCTTTCAATGTGATATTTTTGTGGAAAAAGCAGAAAAGAAAGTGAATGCGAAAAGTATTATGGGGATCATGAGCCTGGCGGTCAGAACAGGAGCAACCGTGAAGCTTATAACAAGCGGCAGCGATGAAGAAGAAGCGATGGAATCCCTTGAGAAATTTATCTTGAAAGAAGAATAAGGAAGAGTCATTTAAAGGCATAGCTGGTGAAAAGGGGAGTTTCCTGTTTTGAGGAGGCTGCTCTTTTTGTTTTCACAAAGAATGAGGTGGGAGGATACATAATAAGGACATTTTTCACCTACAATCGCTACAAAAGCAAGCGATTGTTCCCCGCGTTTCACTTCGAGGGCTTGAGAAGTTGCTTCTCTCAAGTTGTGCTGAGTCATTGCCCCATAATTCCCAGAAAGAGAAGTGAGCCGCCTGTTTCAGGAAACATAGAAAAACCCAGGATACTCCCTATCCTGGGTTTTTCTTGGCCTATATGCCCTTTTCGACAGTCAAAGAACTTATTTCTTTTCTTTGTTCAAAACTTCATCAATCAGGCCGTACTGCTTGGCATCGTCAGCAGTCATAAAGTTATCGCGATCTGTATCGCGCTCAATAACGTCTAAAGGTTGCCCAGTGCGCTCAGAGAGAATCTGGTTTAGTTTCTCACGCATTTGCAGAATACGCTTCGCATGGATTTCAATATCAGACGCCTGTCCTTGAGTTCCGCCAAGAGGCTGGTGAATCATGACTTCACTATTAGGAAGGGCAAAGCGCTTACCAGGTTCACCGGCAGCCAGAAGGAATGCACCCATGGAAGCTGCCATACCTACACAAATAGTAGAAACCTTTGGATTGATGTGCTGCATGGTGTCATAAATAGCCATGCCGGCAGTGATGGAACCGCCCGGGCTGTTAATGTAAATCGAAATATCTTTGTCTGGATCTTCAGCTGCAAGAAATAGAAGCTGAGCAACGATGGAATTTGAGACATTATCATCGATCCCAGAGCCTAGCATAATAATACGGTCTTTTAGGAGACGGGAATAAATATCGTAGGCGCGCTCTCCACGGTTTGTTTGTTCAATTACTGTTGGAATGAGATTCATAACTATTCCTCCTCTTCTCTTTTACAAACATTATAAATTGAGTTCTGACATAGGCTGGTCAAAAGTGCTGTGCTGACCCTTTGTAACTTAAGTAAACCAAGCCTTTACCCATGTATGCTGTACACTTATTATCATCTTACCTTAATAGGTCAGCTATGGTCAAATCATTCCCCTTGTTCTAGCCTGACAGAGAAGCGATTTTTTTAGAAGCTTACAAATAAGCCTCTCAATAGGTTCTCTTTCTTTCATCAAATCCCTTCCACCATCATAACCGTTTTTTTTACCCTTCAAACTACCTCGTGCTCTCGCCTTTCCCGTGCAAATCCTTTATAATATAATTGAAAGCGCTTTAATTTTGATTTTAATATTCTTTTACTAGTTCTATGGGGGGGGTTGCATCATGTTCGGACAAGAACGGCTGGAGAAACAATTGTTGTTTAAGCACAAGGAAAAACAAAGCCTGGAGGAAGCTGCTCGTTTTTTTGAGAATGTGGCAGCGAAGCTTCGGGAAAATGGAGAATGTTCCTTTATTCAAGACGATGAAGAAGTTTCCTTACGCCCGGCTAAAAATGTGACCTACGAAATAGAATATACTCAAAAAGGGAAAAAGCATTCCTTTGAGTTTGAACTAGAGTGGATAGAAGGAGATGACAGCGAGGATCCGAAACTCCGCATCCGTTAGCAGCTGAAAGTAATAGGAATAAGCCGGCAGGGAAAAAGGCGCGTACTTTTTCCCTGTTCTTCTTTGTTTAAAGAGTAAAGGTTGAAAGGTTGTAAAGGGAAGCGGCTCTTTTTAAAAAAGATTGTCAGAAACAGAAGAAAAAAGATATTATTTAAAAGCTATTTCAATTCATAACATAATAAAGTATTATAGAAGAGGAATTAATTTTAATTTTTCGACAATTATCCAGGAAATACAGACAAACTCGTTCACATAGTATTAATTTAGGAAAGCGCTTTCATTTAAGTGCTTAGAAGGGAGGAGCTATTCTATGAACTTAGAAATGGGCTTGTTCCAACAGCAGACAATGAAGCTTATGATGACGCAGGAATTAAGGCAGGCTATATCACTGCTGCAATACTCTACGATGGAGCTGTCTGAGTATTTAGAAGAACAGGCATTAGATAACCCCCTCATCGATTTGATGGAAGCAAAAGAGAAAGAACAGCCCAATTTGGAAATGCCTGTCCTCTGGCAGGATGACCATGAAGAGTACCATGAGAAAGAAGAGCGGGAATACACTTCCCCCTTTGATAGAATTCCCGAATCAGCAAATAAGCTGTCTGATTATGTGCAGGAAGAAATCAGATTGATGCCGTTGAGCGGTCAAAAGGAGAAACTGCTGAATTACTTAGCCAGAAACATAGGAGAAGACGGCTATCTAAAAGCAACCTTTGAAGAGGCAGCTGAAGCGTTTTCTGTTACCGAAGAAGAATATGAAGAAGGTGTAATGCTCCTGCAATCACTGGAACCGGCAGGAATAGGTGCGAGGTCACTAAAAGAATGTCTCTTAATACAGCTTCAAAGGCTGGAGCCAAGACATAAACTGGCTGAAACCCTTGTTGAGCACTATCTCGAAAAGTTAGCTGAAAGGAAATGGAAGGATATTTCTAAGGAAACGCTCGTTTCCCTTGAGGAAATCCAGGAGGTTTATGATTTTATTCAAAAGCTGGAGCCGCGTCCAGGAGCTAATTTCGGAGGGGAGCACCCCGGCCATATCGTCCCTGATGTATTCATTGAAAAAAGAAGCGGCGGAGAATATATGGTTATTTTAAATGATGACGGGCTTCCTCGTATCAGATTAAATAAGCATTACCGTCACCTTCTTGAAGGCAAAAGCAAGGACGAAGCTTCAGACTATGCCATGAGAAAATATAAACAGCTGATGTGGCTTTTAAAAAGCATTGATCAGCGTCAGCAGTCGCTGCGCAGTATAAGTGAAGCAATCCTTTCTTATCAACAGGACTTTTTTGAAAAAGGGCCTTCCTATCTAAAGCCGATGACGCTGCGTGATGTCGCAGAAATGGCTGAAGTCCATGAATCTACAGTATCACGGACAACCACTAATAAGTACATGCAGACTCCTCACGGACTGTTTGAGTTAAAATACTTTTTCACTTCTAAAATTGAAAATGGGAGTGGGGAAGAGACGTCTGCTTTTGTGATTAAATCATTTATCCGTGAAATGGTCGAAAGGGAAGACAAGAAAAAGCCTCTATCTGACCAGAAAATGGTCGATGCCCTTAAGAGTGAGAAGGGAATTACCATATCAAGAAGAGCAGTGGCGAAATATAGAGATGAACTTAACATCCTGTCTTCCTCCAAAAGGAAACGATATGCATAGAGCTGGCTGAGAAAAGGCCGGCTTTTTTTGTTTGTTGAATTGTTGAACAGGCTGGACGTTTGCTCCTGCGGAGCTGGATAACTCTTCACATTATCTTCAGGAAAACATATGATATAATACCTTTTTATACCCATCTATGTTTATTATTTTTATATAGGGGCATAATAAGCTTGAAAGTTTTTTTAAAAAGCCGAGTTTGTTTTGTTGCACATGGCTGGGAATATTGATAGGGTGAAATGGAAGGAAAGTCCTTTTTTTATTAACTAAGTGGGACTAAATTTGTCTATGTGGGACTTTAAATGACCCATAGGCCATCAGGTGATAAAAATGAGAGAACTTGTGGAGCTGCAAAAAAGCTGCAGCCTGACGTGTTAGACGTAATGGGACAGCGTTTCCGCATCCTTCAGTATGTGCGTTTAATGCAGCCCGTCGGACGGAGGACGCTTGCTGCCAGCCTGGAGCTGTCTGAACGTGTACTTCGCGGCGAGGTTACTTTCTTAAAGGAACAGGGCCTGCTTTCTGTGACAGCCGCGGGCATGACGCTGACAGAAGAAGGGCACACTCTTTTAGAAGGTTTAGAAGAGATGATAAAAGAGGCCTTTGGACTGGCTTCTTTAGAAGAGCAGGTATCTACGATCCTCTCCGTGCCTAAAGTAATTGTAGTGTCAGGGAATAGTGACCGGCATTCCTGGGTAAAGAAGGAAATGGGCAGAGCATGCATTCAACAAATGAAGGCTCATCTTACACCAGATGATGTCGTAGCCGTAGCAGGAGGAACGACTTTGGCTTCGGTGGCAGAAATGATGACGCCTGATCCCCGTCTTACATCTGTTACATTTGTTCCAGCGAGAGGCGGATTAGGTGAAAAGGTCGAGATTCAGTCAAGCACAATAAGCTCAGTCATGGGCATGAAAGCCGAAGCAAATTACCGACTTCTTCATGTGCCTGACCAATTGAGTGAGGAAGCGCATGACAGCCTGGCTCATGAACCAGAGATTAAAGAGTTACTGGCTCTTATTCGTTCAGCTCGTGTCGTGTTACATGGTATCGGGGAAGGAAAAACGATGGCCCAAAGAAGAAAGGCCAAGCCTGGTATCATGAAGGAATTAGAAAAGAAAGAAGCAGTGGCTGAGGCATTTGGCTATTATTTCGATCGAAATGGCAATATTGTTCATAAGGAAAGAACGATTGGACTTCAGCTCGATGATTTAAATACTAACCAGAAAGTCATTAGTATTGCAGGCGGGGCTTCTAAAGGTGAAGCAATTTGGGCATATATGAGATATAGGCCAAGCGACATTTTGATTACAGATGAAAGTGCCGCCCAGCTGTCATTGATCATGAGCCGCCAAAGTAATTGGTAAAAACACTGTGTTTTCTTACATTTGCAGAGAGAGAAAACCAGGTTATATATTAAAGCTTTACTTTATTAAGGGAGGAATTTACAAATGGCAACTAAAGTAGGAATTAATGGTTTTGGACGAATTGGACGTCTAGTATTTCGTGCATCTTTAAATAACGACGAGATCGAAGTGGTAGCAATTAATGACCTTACAGATGCAAATATGCTTGCCCATCTTCTTAAATACGACTCTGTACATGGCAGACTCGAAGAAAAAGTAGAAGTGAACGGAGATAACCTGGTTGTTGGCGGGAAAGAAATCCGTGTTACGGCAGAAAGAGATCCTGCACAAATCGGCTGGGGAGACCTTGGTGTTGAGTACGTTGTAGAATCCACTGGGCGTTTTGTTGCTCGTGACGACGCTGCCAAGCACTTGGAAGCAGGAGCGAAAAAGGTTGTTATCTCTGCACCAGGTAAAGATGTGGACGGAACATTTGTTATGGGAGTTAACGAACAAGATTATGACGCTTCTACTCACGATGTTATCTCAAATGCTTCTTGCACAACAAACTGCATTGCGCCTTTCGTAAAAGTACTAAACGACAAGTTTGGCATTAAGCGGGGAATGATGACAACCGTTCACTCCTATACAAATGATCAGCAAATCCTTGATCTTCCCCATAAGGATTATCGCCGCGCCCGTGCAGCAGCAGAAAACATCATTCCAACTTCTACTGGTGCAGCAAAAGCGGTTGCTCTTGTTCTTCCTGAGCTTGAAGGTAAGCTAAATGGCGGAGCGATGCGCGTGCCAACGCCAAACGTTTCCCTTGTTGACCTTGTAGCTGAGCTGGACAAGAACGTAACAGCAGATGAACTAAACGAAGCATTTAAAGAAGCTGCAGAAGGAAACTTAAATGGAATCCTTGGATACAGTGAAGAGCCTCTTGTATCCAGCGATTACAACGGTGACAGCCACTCTTCCACAGTAGATGCTCTTTCTACCATGGTAATGGAAGATAACATGGTAAAAGTTATTTCCTGGTACGACAATGAGTATGGCTATTCAAACCGTGTAGTTGACCTTGTTGCTTACATGGCTAAACAACAATAATAAATTGCAGGTAGCGAAAGAGGGGGAGAAGAATTAGGTTTCTGCTTCCCCTTTTCCCTGCGTAAAAGAAAGCTTTATATGCCTTCTTATAGAGAAAAGCAGCAGGCCGGGAACATCTTTTCCTGCACTACTGGAAAAGAAGAGGTTAGGCAGGTACAAGCCTTGTGAACCCAGACAGGCGATCCTTTTGCCGAAAGGAAGGGAAAAAGCTTGAGAACAGCCGCCGCTCCCGGTCTGCAAAAAACTGATCAAAAGCTCAAAACGCGCCTTTTACAGAGCAAAAAAGAAGAAATTTGGGAACCTTTGACGATAAGGGCAAAGGTAAGTTTTGTTTCTGGCATTTATGTGGTATCTTCAATCATGTGGCAATATGCAATAACAGGAAAAAAAGAATGCCCGATTTATTATTTACTTCTGCCGGAAGAGGAGGATGAGCGATGAACAAAAAGTCAATTCGTGATATTGATGTAAAAGGAAAAACAGTATTTTGCCGTGTTGATTTAAATGTGCCGATGAATGAGGGACTCGTCACTGATGACACTCGGATCCGTGCTGTCTTGCCTACCTTGAATACTTAACAGAAAGAGGGGCAAAAGTGATCCTGGGAAGCCATTTGGGCCGCCCGAAAGGCGAAGTGGTCGAAGAACTCCGCCTGGGACCTGTTGCTGCCCGTCTTTCCGAGCTCACTCAAAGAAATGTCCAGAAGGTCGATGAAGTGTATGGAGACCGAGTAAAACAAGCTGTATCCCAAATGATTGACGGTGAAGTGCTGCTCCTTGAAAATCTTCGTTTTGAACCAGGGGAAGAAAAAAACGATGAGGAGCTGGCGAAAAAGTTAGCCGAGCCTGCAGATGTGTATGTAAACGACGCCTTTGGAGCTGCTCATAGAGCACATGCTTCTACAGAAGGGGTCGCTCATCACCTTCCAGCAGTAGCGGGACTCCTTATGGAAAAAGAGCTTCAGGTGCTTGGTCAGGCTCTTTCAGAGCCAGACCGTCCGTTTACTGCCATTATCGGCGGAGCTAAAGTAAAAGATAAAATAGGTGTAATTGACAATCTTCTTGATAAAGTAGATAACCTGATTATTGGCGGTGGTCTTGCTTATACGTTTGTGAAAGCCCAGGGCCATGAAATCGGAAATTCCCTTCTTGAAGAAGATAAAATTGACCTTGCCAGGGACTTTATGAAAAAAGCAGAAGACAAAGGTGTTAATTTTTACATGCCTGAAGATGTTGTTGTAGCCGATGACTTTGCAGAAGACGCGAATACCGAGGTTGTCAGTATCGACAGTATCCCATCTGACTGGGAAGCTCTGGATATCGGGTCAAAGACGATTGAAAAGTACAAAGGTGTTATTCAGGACTCCAAGCTAGCCATCTGGAATGGCCCTATGGGAGTGTTTGAGTTTGCGGCGTTTGCAAGTGGGACAAGGAGTGTAGCTGAAGCTCTCGCTGAGTCCTCTGAAACGTATTCTGTAATCGGCGGCGGCGATTCTGCGGCAGCTGTAGAAAAGTTTGAACTGGCAGATAGAATGAGCCACATCTCAACGGGTGGTGGCGCATCCCTGGAGTTTATGGAAGGCAAAGATCTTCCTGGCGTTGTAGCGTTAAATGATAAGTAGACAGCACTCCTGAGGGGTCAGGTGTCCTGAAGGCGGAACAGGAAAAGGAGAATGTTTCTGGGTGCTTACCGTTTTTTCTTCTGATCCGCACCTTTAGGAAGGGATCTCAGCCAAAGGAAGCTGTAAACGATAATTTTTGCGGGGTGAAATCGTGAGAAAACCGATTATTGCAGGAAACTGGAAAATGAATAAGACTCACGGAGAAGCGGTCTCTTTTATTGAAGAGGTAAAGAACCAGGTTCCTTCTAAAGAAGAAGTAGAATCTGTCGTGTGTGCTCCTGCGTTGTTTCTTAAAGACATGAATGATAAAGCCAAAGGCAGCGAAGTAGCTGTAGGTGCTCAAAACATGCACTTTGAAGAGAATGGTGCTTTTACAGGGGAAATCAGCCCGGCAGCTCTTGCTGACTGGAAATACCTTATGTTATTATCGGCCATTCTGAACGCGTGATATGTTCAATGAAACAGACGAATCCGTAAATAAAAAGCTTCATGCTGCATTTGCTCATGGTATCACACCAATTATGTGCTGCGGTGAAACAGATGAAGAACGTGAAGCGGGGAAGACAGAAGAGGTTGTAACGGCTCAGGTTGAAAAAGGATTTGAAGGGCTTTCTGAAGACCAGGCAATGAAAGTAGTCATTGCATACGAGCCGATCTGGGCGATTGGAACAGGGAAATCCTCCTCAGCAGAGGATGCAAATGAAACGTGCGGAATTATCCGCCGCTATCTTTTGGATATGTACGGTCAAGAAGTAGCTGAAGCTGTCCGTATTCAGTATGGCGGAAGCGTGAAGCCTGAAAACATTGAAGGTTATATGGCTCAAGAACACATTGACGGAGCCCTTGTCGGCGGTGGAAGCCTGAAAACAGATTCCTTTGTGAAGCTGGTGGAGGCTGGAAAGCAATGAGCAAGTCACCAGTAGCATTAATTATTCTAGATGGATACGGCATGCGTGAAGAGAGCTTCGGTAATGCTGTTGCCCAAGCCGACACTCCTAATTTTGACCGCTACTGGAGCCAATTTCCCCATACAACATTAGAGGCAAAAGGGGAAGCTGTCGGGCTCCCTGAAGGACAAATGGGGAATTCAGAGGTAGGACACCTGAATATTGGGGCCGGCCGCCCTGTCTACCAAAGCTTGTCTCTTATTAACAGAGGAATTAAGGATCGCAGCTTTTACGAAAATGAAACATTTCTCGGTGCGATTGAGAATGCAAAAAAGAATAACAGCCAGCTTCATATTTTTGGGCTGCTTTCTGATGGAGGAGTGCATGGCCATTACGACCATTTAATTGCTCTTCTTGATCTTGCCAAGGAGCATAATGTAGATAAGGTGTTTGTTCACGCCTTTCTTGATGGCCGGGATGTGGAACAAAAAGCGCGAAAACCTACCTCATCCAGCTTCAGGCGAAGATGAATGAGAGAAGCTCGGGACGCCTGGCTTCTCTTCACGGGCGCTATTATGCGATGGATCGGGACCGCCGCTGGGAGCGGGTTGAAAAAACATACCGTGCCCTTGTCTACGGAGAAGGCCCGACCCATGGTGATGCTCTAAAGGTCGTTGATGATTCCTATGAAAACGAAGTATGGGATGAGTTTCTTATTCCAACGGTACTCACTGAAGAAGACGGTTCGCCGATTGCGACGGTAAAGGATAAGGACAGTGTGATTTTTATGAATTTCCGTCCGGACCGCGCAACTCAGCTCTCACAGGTCTTTACCAGCGAGGAGTTTGAAGGGTTTGATCGTGGTGAAAAATTCCCAGAAGACATTCACTTTGTAACGATGACCCAATATAGTGATTCTCTTAAAAACTGCAAAGTGGCTTATCCTCCTCAGGAGCTTAAGAATACTCTTGGTGAAGTAGTTTCAAAAGCAGGGCTGAAACAGCTTCGCATTGCAGAAACAGAGAAATACCCTCACGTCACTTTTTTCTTCAGCGGAGGACAAGAGGATGAATTTGAAAATGAAAAACGTATTTTAATTGATTCACCAAAGGTTCCAACATATGACTTGCAGCCGGAAATGAGCGCCTACGAAGTCACCGATGCCCTTCTTGAGGAAATTAAGAATGACAAGCATGACGTGATCATCCTGAACTTTGCCAATCCTGATATGGTTGGCCATTCAGGGATGCTGGAGCCTACAATTAAAGCAGTTGAGGCAGTGGACGAATGTCTGGGGAAAATCGTTGATCTGATTATTGAAAAGGGCGGGTCTGCGGTAATTACGGCTGACCATGGGAATGCTGATGAAGTGCTGACAAAGACTGGAGAAGCAATGACAGCCCATACCACACGTCCTGTGCCTGTTATTGTGACGAAGGAAGGTCTTGAGCTTCGTGACGGAGGGATTCTTGCCGATCTCTCACCGACGATTCTCAAGTTGTTAAATATAGAACAGCCTTCAGACATGACAGGGAAATCACTGATTAAATAAACGTTTGTTTACCTCAGGTGTGCGCAGCCTAAGAGAAAATAACTGGTATCACAGCAGGAAAAAGAGCTCCTGGCAGCAAACTAGAATAGAAAGCTTCATTAAGCTTGAATGAAAACAAATGAATGAAAAGCAGGAGAAGAAAGAGTCTTTCAAGGGCCCGAAGGATTTTACTCTTCCTTTGCTAAAAATGGAAACAGATAAAGGAGTGTTTAATGATGAGTATGATAACTGATATTTATGCACGTGAAGTACTGGATTCCCGAGGAAACCCAACTGTTGAAGTTGAAGTTTACACAGAAAACGGAGCCATGGGGCGCGCTCTTGTACCAAGTGGAGCTTCCACTGGAGAGCATGAAGCGGTAGAACTTCGCGATGGCGGAGAGCGTTATATGGGTAAAGGTGTTACGCAAGCTGTAGACAATGTAAATGAGCAAATTGCTCCAGAATTGCTTGGTGCTGAAGTAACAGATCAAACAGGTATTGATGAGCTTTTAATCGAACTTGATGGCACAGAAAACAAAGGGAACCTCGGTGCGAATGCAATCCTCGGTGTTTCCATGGCTGCAGCTCATGCTGCTGCTAATGATCTTGGTGTGCCGTTATATGAGTACCTTGGAGGCTTTAACTCTAAAACACTCCCTGTCCCAATGATGAACATCCTCAATGGAGGAGAGCACGCTGATAACAATGTTGATATTCAAGAGTTTATGGTTATGCCTGTAGGGGCGCAAGACTTCCCTGAAGCCGTTCGGATCGGTGCAGAAATTTTCCATAACCTTAAGAAAGTCCTACAAGGCAAAGGATTAAACACGGCAGTAGGTGATGAAGGCGGATTTGCTCCTAACCTTGGGTCAAATGAAGAAGCACTTCAAACGATTGTGGAAGCCATTGAAAAAGCAGGCTACAAACCAGGTGAAGAGGTTGCTCTTGCTATGGATGCTGCAGCATCTGAAATGTACGAAGACGGCAAGTATAACCTTAAAGGTGAGGGTGTCGTTAAATCAGTAGATGAAATGATTGACTTCTACAAAGACCTTGTAGAAAAATACCCTATCATCTCCATTGAGGACGGCCTTGATGAAAACGACTGGGAAGGCTGGAAGAAGCTTACGGATGCACTAGGTGATAAAGTACAATTAGTTGGTGATGATTTATTTGTGACCAACACATCCAAGCTTTCACAAGGAATTGAGCAAGGTGTAGGGAACTCTATCCTTATTAAAGTGAATCAGATTGGAACACTTACCGAGACTTTTGATGCCATTGAAATGGCTAAGAGAGCAGGCTACACAGCAGTCATTTCCCACCGCTCCGGTGAAACAGAAGATGCAACCATTGCAGACATCGCTGTTGCTACCAATGCGGGACAAATTAAAACAGGAGCCCCATCACGCAGCGACCGTGTTGCGAAATACAACCAGCTCCTTCGTATTGATGACGAGCTTGGCCCCACAGCTGTTTACCCAGCGCAAAAAGCGTTCTATAACTTGAGCAAGTAAGACTTTAAAAAAATGCAAGCCTTCCTTAGGACGGGGGAGGGCTTGTTTTTTTGTCGGTTTAGAGAAAGAAAGCGAGGCTGCATTGTCATATGGGACGTGTTGTGATAAATTTATAGAAGCGTAATCCTATGTGGAGGTGTCCTGTTTGGAAACATTACTTTTTGTTCTTTTGGCCATTGTTTCCATCGCTCTCATAACTGTCGTATTGCTTCAATCCGGACGAAGTGCCGGTTTATCAGGAGCGATTTCCGGTGGTGCCGAACAGTTGATGGGGAAACAAAAAGCTCGCGGTGTAGAGGCTTTCTTAAGCAAAATGACCGTTGTGCTTGCCGTGCTGTTTTTCATATTGACCATATTACTGGCTTACTTCCTGTAAGAAAGGTATAATGACAAAATAGAAGATGAAATTGAGCAGCAGGATGTGCCTGGCTGCTTTTTTTGTGTTTGATTAGAAACCGTAATATTGGGAACCTTTGTAGAGAACCCCAATGTATTCTTATGCTCGGTGCCAGGGAAATATGAAAGAAGGAGACTTGTCTGAATGTGACGTCTTTTTTTCGTAATGACTGGTATTAAAATAGAAAGTGAAGGTAGATGGAGAACATGATTGGGTGTTTATGCCTGCACGGATTTACTGGAGCGCCATGGGAAGTGGAGCCTGTTGTCAAAAAGCTGAAAAAGAATAAAGACTGGCTTATTTATTCTCCTACGCTTCCAGGACACGGTCCTGGAGACGACTTAAAAGGAGCTACATACAAAGCTTGGATTTACGCAGCTGATAAAGCGTGCGCTGAATTATTTAAATACTGTGAAAAAGTCTATGTGATTGGGTTTTCAATGGGGGGGATGCTGGCATGTTATTTGTCCGCCAGGTATCCTGTCGAAAAGGTAGTCTTATTAGGTGCAGCCGCTTATTACGTGAATCCGCCTCAGCTGTTAAAGGACTTTAAAATTGCAGCAGAAGCCAGGCTGAAGGAGCATTCGATAATGAAGACCCTGGTACCAGTTTTACAGTAAGAAAATTCAAGAGACCCCTTTAACAGCGGTGTATGAATTTACAAAAGCTGTAAAAACAGTTCGTCCGTTTGTGAAAGAAATTACGATTCCCTCCTTAATTATGCAGGGGGAGCTTGATGGATTAGTGCCTGTGAAAAGTGCAGAATACTTATTTGAAAACATGGGGTCCCGGGAAAAGCGCCTCTATTTATACAAAGATTCAAGGCATTATTTATGCCATGGTCCTGATAAAAAGCGAGTCTTAGATGACTTAGAACGTTTTTTGAAAAACGAGAACAAACCAAGAATTCAAGGAGGAAATGAGACATGAAAATAGTACCGCCAAAGCCATTTACACTTGAAGGAGGAAAGCGGGCCGTTCTTTTGTTACATGCCTTTACTGGTTCACCAGCAGATGTAAGAATGCTTGCACGCTTTTTGAATAAAAAGGGGTATACATGCCATGCTCCCATGTATAAGGGACATGGTGTTCCACCAGAGGAACTGATGGAAACGTCCTGGGAAGACTGGTGGCAGGATGTTGAAAAAGCTTATGACCATTTGAAAAATGAAGGCTACGAAGAGATTGCTGTCTGCGGCCTGTCGCTGGGCGGGTTGTTTTCCTTAAAAGTAGGGTATACCTTTGATGTGAAAGGGATTGTACCGATGTGTGCTCCGATGACTGTACATGGAAATGTTGACCGCCTGCATGCAGGAGTTCTTCAATACGCCAAAGAGCAGAAAAAACTGGAAAAGAAAAGTGCGGAGCAGGTAGAGCAGGAGATAAAAGAATTTAAAGAGCTTCCATTGGATACACTAGAATCTATAAATGAACTCATTGAGGAGATTAAAGATTCTTTGGATATGGTTTTTGATCCCATGATGGTGGTGCAGGCAAAAAACGATGAAATGGTTGAGCTTAAGAGCGCTGAGATTATTCATGATGAAGCGTCATCTGATCGTAAAGAGTTAAAGTGGTACGAAAACTCTACTCACGTGATTACCTTAGGGCCTGAAAAAGACCAGCTTCACGAGGAAATCTACCAGTTTTTAGAGAACTTAGATTGGGAAGTGGATAAATAAAGAAAGAAAGGAGAGATGACACCTTGGCCCACGAGCAAAAACAGGAAATACTCACATTTATGAAAGAAGATGCAGAAAAGCCGATGTCAGTGGAAGAGATTAAAGAAGCCTTTGACTCGGAAAGCTCCAGTAAGCTTAAGGACATGATGAAATCCTTAAATGAGCTGGAAGAAGAGGGCCTCATCGTCCGGACAAGAAGCAATAGATACGGTGTGCCGGAAAAAATGAATTTAATGCGAGGGAAGGTACAAAGTCACCAAAAAGGGTTTGCTTTTATTCTTCCTGAAGAAAAAGACAGAGATGATGTCTTTGTGCCGCCAAATGAATTAAACGGGGCAATGAACAAGGACCTTGTACTCGTTCGCGTAAATTCCTCCTCCTCGGGTTCCCGGGCGGAAGGAACAGTCGTGCGAATATTAGAAAGAGGAACAACAAAGGTTGTCGGAACCTTTATTGATTCTAAATCTTATGGATTTGTAGAGGTAGACGACAAACATATTACAAATGATATTTTCATTCCAAAAGGCAAGGAGCATGGGGCAGTAGATGGCCACAAAGTTGTGGTGGAAATCACGAAATACCCTGAAGGCAGAATGAGTGCTGAAGGCAGCGTAGTAAATATTCTTGGCCATAAAAATGATCCAGGGATCGATATTCTATCTGTCATTCACAAACATGGCCTTCCTGGTGAATTTCCAGAAGAGGTTACAGACCATGCGAACAGCATTTCCGATCAAATTGACCCGCAGGAGATCGAAGGCCGCCGTGACTTGCGGGATGAAACAATAGTGACCATTGACGGCGCCGATGCAAAGGATCTTGATGATGCTGTTCATGTGAAGAAACTGGACAACGGAAATTACATCCTTGGTGTTCACATCGCTGACGTCAGCTATTATGTGGAGGAAGGCTCTCCGATAGACGAGGAGGCCTTTGAACGAGGCACAAGTGTCTACTTGGTTGACCGGGTGATTCCAATGATTCCCCACCGACTGTCTAATGGGATCTGTAGTTTGAATCCTAAGGTAGACCGTCTTACGTTGTCCTGTGAAATGGAGATCACTCCCCAAGGAGAGGTTGTAAACCATGACATCTTCGAAAGTGTGATCCGTACAAATGAACGGATGACTTATACAGATGTCCGCCTGATTCTTGAGGAAAAGGATGAAGAAACAAGAGAGAAGTATAAGGATCTTGTTCCTTTCTTTGAAAGAATGGAGGATCTTGCAGCCATCCTCCGAAAAAAACGCTTTGACCGAGGAGCAATTGATTTTGATTTCAAAGAGGCAAAAGTGCTTGTGGATGAAGAAGGAAAACCAACAGATGTGGTGCTTCGTGACCGTTCGGTCGCAGAAAAGCTCATCGAAGAATTTATGCTTGCAGCAAACGAGACCATAGCTGAGCATTTCCACTGGATGAAGGTTCCTTTTATGTACCGGATTCACGAAGATCCAGACGAAGAAAAGCTTCAGCACTTTCTCGAGTTTGTCACGAATTTCGGGTACGTGGTAAAAGGAAGTGCAAACTCTGTCCATCCTCGCTCCCTGCAACAGGTGCTTGAGGAAGTTGCCGGTGAACCGGAACAGGCTGTAATCAGCACGGTCATGCTCCGTTCCATGAAGCAGGCAAGATATGATTCTTCTAACGAAGGGCACTTTGGCCTTGCTTCCGATTTCTATACTCATTTTACATCGCCAATCCGGCGGTACCCGGACCTTATCGTGCACAGGCTGATACGCGAGTATCTGGTTAAGAACAAGAATGATCAGACCACCCAGGAAAGCTGGAAGGAAAAGCTTTCAAATATCGCTCAGCACGCCTCTGATATGGAGCGGCGGGCAGTGGATGCTGAACGTGAAGTTGATGACCTGAAAAAGGCTCAGTATATGGAAGATAAAGTCGGCGAAGAATTTAGCGGCATAGTAAGCGGTGCTGCCAACTTCGGACTGTTTGTAGAGCTTGAAAATACAATCGAAGGTATGGTTCATGTCAGCTATATGACTGATGATTATTATCATTTCGATGAAAAACAATATGCAATGATCGGGGAACGGACAGGCAACATTTTCCGGATCGGTGATCAGGTCGAAGTGAGAGTCGTCAAGGTTAATGTAGATGAAGCAGATATTGACTTTGAGATTGTCGGCATGAAGGACAATAAGAAAAGAACCCGCAAGGAACGCCCAAAAGTGATTGAAGGCGGAAAGAGAAACGGAAAACCTTCAGATAAGACAGGTTCTTCAGCGGACAAGCCGAAAAAGGGCCGTTCCAAAGTGAAAATGAAGCAAAAAGGAAACAAGAAATTTTATGAAAATGCTCCGAAAAATAAGCGGAAAAAGAAGAGAAAGTAAATCCGAGTAAAAAGGAAGCAGGCTTGATAGGGGCCTTCTTCCTTTTCGGCTTTTACCCGCTGAATGTTTTTATGGGGAAAGGTTTCACACGGCTAAAGACCGGTTCAGCAGGGAGGAAAGGTGTTTTTCCCGTTTATTGACGCTTTGAATCGGCCTTTGGTAAGATTAGATGATAACAGGAGAGAAGGGTGCATTCGTTATGGCAAAGAAAACAGAAGGACAAACCATTGCTCAAAATCGAAAAGCCCGCCATGATTATACGATTGAAGAAACATATGAAGCGGGAATGGTTCTTCAAGGTACGGAAATTAAGTCAATCAGGGCAGGGAAAGCAAACATTAAAGACAGTTTCGCAAGGGTGGACCGGAACGGCGAGGTGTTCCTGCACAACGCTCACATCAGTCCATACGAGCAGGGAAACCGGTATAACCATGATCCTTTGCGGACAAGAAAGCTTCTTTTGCATAAGAAAGAAATCTCAAAGCTGATCGGTCAGACTCAGCAGCAAGGCTATTCCCTTATTCCTTTGAAGATGTATATAAAAAATGGTGTAGCCAAAGTTTTAATTGGACTGGCAAAAGGGAAAAAGAAATACGACAAACGCCAGAGCTTAAAAGAAAAAGATGCAAAGCGTGAAATGGATAAAGCGATCGGCCGCAAGATGAAAGGGATGGAATAAGGTTTCCTGTTGAGGCAAGGTACTGCCTGGTAATGGGTGTCTGCTCGATAAGAGAAAATTGCGTTGTAAGAGGTAACCGACTGGGAAAGGGTAAGTGCGTGAAAAGATGTAAGTGTCCGATAATGGGCAATTGCCCAGAACCCTCTTGAAGGTTGAGAGAAAATGTGTTATCTTACTTGAGTGGCTGTCGGATCAAATGGACAGCACAGCTTTAGACAATATTTTTTATAAAAAGGGGTTGTATTTCTCTGGGGATTTGCTATAATAGTATATCCAAAGGGAAAACAACAATACAATTTCATAGATTGTTCATATGTTACTCTGTATTCCCCCTTTGAAGTGATGGTCTTGTTTAAGTACAGACATCCTTTCTAAATATGGGACGATACGGATTCGACAGGGATAGGTCGAGCTTGAGTAGCGAGCCGAGTCGGCAACCTCGTTAAACTGCCACGCCAATAATAACTGGCAAATCAGAACAAAACCTCGCAGTAGCTGCGTAAGTAGCTTCATGCGGATCCTCCATTCCATCTCCCGTGTGGAATGCTTAGAGGGTCTCACTCATTAGCGGGATACGCTGTCTGGCCACCGTCTGAGGTCAGCAGAAGAGACTAATCAGACTAGCCTCACGGAAGCCGGTTACTGGGCTGAAGTGCGGGCGAATGATAATACAGTAACTACGCTCGTAGAAGCTGAAGTGCCGATATCTCTGGACGTGGGTTCGACTCCCACCGTCTCCACCATACATAATGTAGGGTGGTTTTTTTATTTTGTCGTCCTTTTTCTGAGTCTTTACCTGCTCGGGGCGGGCGAATTTACAGAGAGCCGGAACCGGAAGGGGGGAGGGCGAAAATTGACGAAAGTTGTCGTTTGGCCCAATTATTCTTAATTTTGACCCAATTATTCTTAATTTTGACCCAATTATTCTTAATTTTGACCTAAATATCTTGAAACATGACCTAAATATCTTGAAACATGACCTAAATAACCAAAAAAGTGACCCAAAAAATTAAATTTTACCCAGATTCACAAATCTACTGCAGGAAATCTCACCGTATAGGTAGAAACAAGTGAACACCACTCGGCAAGGAGGCAAGAAATGATCGTAAAACCCCGTTTGATCCCCCGTTACTTACAGCAATTAGAAGCTCTTCTAAGACGGCTGCCTGAAAATCACCCAAAAAGAGAAGCAATATCCGAAGACCTGGCAAAAAGAAGGGCAGGATACCAAGGTGAAAAAAATATTGACTATCCTTTAAGTTTTTTACCGGAAAAAGAGTACCATATTTTTCATGACCTTAGGCTTTTTGACGGCTCCCACCATTTTCAAATAGATACGTTAATAGTGTCTCCTCGATTTATCCTTATTTTAGAAGTGAAAAACATTACCGGTACCCTCTTTTTTGATTCAGCATTTAACCAACTTATACGTACCAGGGATGGAAAGGAAGAAGCATTTCCCGACCCGCTAATTCAGGTCGAACGCCAAAGTCTTCAATTAAAAAAATGGCTGAAGAACAATAACTATGTGAATATGCCGGTAAGTGAACTGGTTGTTATTGGCTCCCCGCGAACCCTTCTGAAAACTGCCCCCGGTAATCAGTATATTTACAATAAAGTGATTCTCGCTCCCAAACTTCCTCAAGAAATTACGAAACTAGAGAAAACATTCCCCACTAAAGTAATACATTCTAAACGCTTTCTCAAACTTTCTTCCCTCCTCATTGATCACCATTGTCCCTTACATGTAAATGTGCTAAAACGTTATGAAATCACAGACAAAGAGGTCCTTAAAGGAGTGTGCTGCCCACAGTGCAACTATGTTCCAATGACAAGAGCAAGAGGAAAGTGGATGTGCTTTCAATGTTTGCATACCTCCAAGGACTGTTACAAAGAGACATTACACGATTACAGTCTGTTGATAAATTCCACGATTACTAATAAAAAGGCTCGGGAATTTTTGTTAGTTTCTTCCCAGACAGTAATGAAAAGCCTGTTAGCTAATGCAAACCTCTCCCATAGCGGAGCGACGAAAGGAACGCTTTATCATCTGGAATAACATCTTTTCCAACTTGACTTCTTTACTGTCCCTCTGAAACCTTTTTTAAACTTTATCAACGCACGAATGGCCGGGCATATTAGGGTTGAAGCTCACCAGCTCACTGATTTTGGGACTGTGCAAGTGCTTGAAGAAGTACTGACCGGCAGGGAGGACCTGGGTTATTATTTATACAGCACATTAGAAGGTGATACGCTCGTAAGAGGCATAACGCCTATGAGGAGCGGTAATAACGATAGGACCGGGTTTATTATTATACAGTACATTAGAAGGTGATACGTCCGTAAGAGGCATAACACATAAGAGGAGCGGTAATAACGATAGGACCGGGGACGGACCAATGGACATATGTAAACGGGGGCCTGCACTTCCATCTTTTGGTAAAAGTGAAGTGTGCGGAACAGCCCTTTTTTAAAAAGGTATAAAATTTAAATTGACAGATACATATAATTAATAATATAATTCTTTTAACCTCTGATGTTAAAGGGGCTCCATCTTGCTAAGGGGCAAATGAGCAGTCTGTTATAAAAGTATTTATGGCATACTGAAAATTTGTTATCTAAGCTATATTACACGAGTGGAGGAAGCAATGACTTCTCAGCAGCTTCGTAAAAAAGGTATGCTGGAATCCGAAATTAGTAAGGCTTTTACCCAGTGGGAAAAGATACCTAGGACGGGGATCAGTAAAAGTAAAAACGGATATTGTACGAAATATGATTATCGTAGTTGTTAACGGGATTTTAACGCCTGCGGAACAAGAGCTTGCCAAAGACAGACAGGGCATGCTTTCGATTAAGAAGATCAGAGCTGACTTGATTGAAACGGGCAACGCTCAACTGAAACAAATCATCTATGATATAACGGGTGAAAACGTGAAAAGCTTTCATACTGACATCAGCATTCCTCAAGGGGAGCGTGTCATTATCTTTATGCTACATTCAGATCTTCAAGCGAAGGTCCCTTCATAAAATGGGAGATCATTTAAACGCGGAGAATGCGAGTGAATGATAAACCGACATTCATCTAAAAAGGAAGTGGGCAGCCACCCATGCACCCTTTTTACATGGTGTCGGTTTTTTATTGCCTTTATCTGCACCACACTGCTCGAGACACACCGCTTTGAATCGAAAACAATGCGGCTAAAAATTAACGAATAAAAAAATGTAATACATGGAAAGGGTGAAGAAACCGATGGAAATTATCTTACAAAACCTGCTTTCGCCAATTATCTTATTTTTTATCCTGGGCATTGTGGCTTCCTTATTCAAGTCTGATCTTTCGTTTCCCAGCGGGTTAAGTGAAGCACTAAGTATTTATCTATTAATTGCCATTGGGATTAAGGGAGGAATTGAGCTTTCTAATTACTCCTTTCAAACAGTCATCACCCCGCTTGCAGGAACCTTTTTCTAGGGATTTTAACTCCTGTGTTAACCCTTGTGATTCTAAAAGTTTTCTTTAAAATGGATCTTCATAATGCGATTGGTCTTGCAGCCACTTACGGCTCTGTCAGTATTGTAACCTACGGTGCGGCGATTGCTTTCTTAGGAGATTTCGGTGTCAGCTACGAAAGCTTTATGAGTGCTATGGTTGTTGTCATGGAAATTCCCGCGATATTAGTCGCTCTTATCCTATTCGGGATGGCTCAGAGTAAAAAGAAACAGCAGGATATGCCTGTACAAGGTGTTGGAATTGTAGCTCAGTCGCCAATTCCTCTCATTGATAAAAGTATTTTGCGGGAAAGCTTCTTTGGAAAAAGTGTTTTGCTTCTTTTAGGAAGCCTGCTGGTCGGGCTCGTAACTGGAGAAGAGGCTATCCCGATTGTCCAACCGTTATTTATGGATATGTACTACAGCATACTGATTCTTTTCTTGCTTAACATGGGGCTCATTGCCGGAAAGCGATTAAGTGTCATCAAAGAACACGGCATTAAGCTTATCTCACTGGGAATCGTTATTCCTGTAGTATACGGTGTTCTAGGTATTGTTACAGGATACGTGGTTGGTCTGTCTCAAGGAGGAGCAACCTGATGGGAGTGTTAGCCGCTTCTGCTTCCTATATCGCAGCACCGGCGGCTCTTCGGGCGTCTGTGCCGAAGGCTAACCCATCTATTTATTTAGGGCTGGCTCTCGGAATAACCTTCCCCTTTAATTTAATTGTCGGCATACCGCTAATGTACGCTATTTCTCAGTGGTTTTACTAAAAAACTTTCGTACAGCAGTCCGTCCGGCTCCTTTGATGAGCCGGATTTTTTTATTCCATCTTGATGTCTTCATTTTAATTTACTACAATAAAAGCGACCCTTGCAGAATATGTAAGAAACATTTGCAGCTGCATGAACAGGACTGTTTAGGATCAATAAGTATGAAAAGGAGTATAGTATGCAGCTTATCCAAATCATCTTTCCCTTACTAGTCTGTATTGCCGCCCTTGTTGTGACCTTAGGGCTGACAAGAAAAAAAGAGGAAAAATACGATCACCATGAAAGCATGTTTAATATGTCACTCATTTATTTAGCTATTATGCCCGCAGTTATTATTATTGTGGCAGGTGTCTTGATATTTTCGTAAGGAATCCTGATAGGAGCTCACTCGTAACGAGTGAGCTTTCATTATTTCTACAAAAATATCACGCTTCTAAAAATGACAAATACATATTTTCTTCATAACTGGGCTTTATACTATACATAACCGAGAGACCTAACATAGAGGAGAAAATGAAATGAAGGACAAAATATTAATTGTAGATGACGAAAGCGAGATGAGAAAGCTTCTTCACGTTTGTATGTCACAGTCAACCTCCTTCAAGGCAGACAGCGTGGAATCTGGAGAGAAGGCTTTGGAAAAGATTGACGCAAACCATTATGATTTACTCCTTCTTGATATTATGATGCCGGGAATGAGCGGCCTTGAGGTAATTACATATATAAAAGAAAGAAGAAAGAAAGACATTCCTATTATACTCATTTCAGCCTTAGGAGAGACTGATGACGTCGTTAAAGGTCTTAATCTTGGTGCTGACGATTACATTGTGAAACCCTTTGAGCCAAAGGAGCTTCTGGCCCGTGTCTCTTCTGTAATCAGACGAACGGGAAAAAGACTTCAAGAAAACGGTGTTTTTACCATACATGGGTTGGCTATTAACGTGGAAAAAATGAGGGTGGCCTATAAAAATGAAATTATCTCTTTTACTTCAAAAGAGTTCAGCATCCTCAAAAGAATGGCAATGCATCCGGGAAGGGTGTATACGAGAGAGCAGCTGGTAGAGCTGGAGTGGCAGGATTTTTATGAAGGTGAGCCTAGAAATATTGATACACATGTTAAAAATATTCGAGAAAAGCTTAAAAAAGCCGGCTGCTCCACACCGGTCATAAAAACAGTGTGGGGCGTTGGATACCAGGTAGCTGAAGAGGATCGAACAAAATGAAGCTTTCCTATAAGATTGTTTTTATTTTTATGAGTGTGCTCCTTGTAACCATCATAGCTATGGCTGTTCCTTTTTATTACATATCAGAATCCTTTTATAAAAATCACGTCATACAAGAGGTGGAGAACAGGCTTTCAGCGCACAGCAATGTATTTTTGGATCATCCAAGTGAAACCACGGTTCACCACATAGTAGAAATGGAAAATCAGGAAAAGGTTAATTTTATTTTGTATGATGAACAGCTCGAGCCTGTGGCTCAGACAGATAACATTACCCCTCAGCTGAGAGAAGAGTACAGCCGATGGGTAACTGAACATGTGCTGGAAATGGAGGCGGGAACCTTCGAAGGAAGGACAGGTCTCGTAGAAATGGAGGGGCAGGCACATATTGCCCATATTTGGTCTATGTACCCTGTCACGGATGATGAAGGGGTTCTTGGCTATATGTTCATTGACCAAGACACAGGGGAGTTTAATGAGCCAAGAGTAAATTTGTTGATTCTCTTACTTGTTATGTGCTTCTTTGTGTTTATTCTTGGTTTTCTCGCTTTTTTGTTCCTATCCAAGCGTTTGACTCAGCCACTGGTGGAAATGGGAGAAATGACACATCAAATTGCTTCTGGAAAATATAATGTGATTTTGGATACAAAAGGTGAGGGAGAAGTAAAAGATCTGGAAAATGATATTCAGAGCATGGCTGATCAGCTTCAGCGCTACAGCCAGAGCAGACGGGAGTTTTTGTCACATATTTCTCACGATTTGCGAACGCCTATCACGTATATTAAAGCCTATTCATCTATTATGAAAGATGAGACGGGGATTTCAGAGGAATGGAGAGAGTACCTCGAAGTCATTTCTCAGCAGTCTAACCGGCTGGAAGGCCTGGTTCAGGACCTTTTTCAGTTATCGCGCCTGGAAGAAGGAAAGGTTGAGATTGAAAAAGAGATGACCGAGATAAAACCTTGGCTCAGTGAACTATTGATTCAATATAAGAGGACCTTCAATGAAAAGGATATCACGTGTTCATTGAAGGCAGACCATCAAAACATAAAGGTTTCTATTGACCCAAAAAAGTTCCACCAGATCGTTGTTAACTTGCTGGAAAACAGTCTTAGATATACAGAAGCCGGCGGGAAGATTTCTTTTTTACTTTTTGAGAAAGACAAAGGGGTATCACTCGTTATAAGTGATACAGGGAAAGGCATACCTGAAGAAGATCTTCCTTATGTTTGGGATCGTTTTTACCGAGTGGATAAATCCAGGTCTTCAGAAAATGGTGGAAGCGGCCTTGGGCTTGCCATAGTAAAGAAACTTGTTGATCTGCACGGTGGGGAAATTTTGCTAAGCAGCACAAAAGGAAAAGGAACAACATTTACAATTACGTTACCAAAAAAAGGGTAGAATTTTGGAGGAAGCAATGAAGAACTTTAGCTTACCTATCGTAGTAATCTTGTTATTAGCTTTACCAGCATGTGGGTCAGCAGAGGAAACAAAAGGTGAGTCTTTGACACATATCCATGGGTTATCATACAGCTTGAGTCAGCCGGGTGATCTTTATATCAGTACACATCATGGTCTTCTTCATATGTCTGGTGAACGTGAATGGACGTGGATAGGAGAAGAACAAGAGCGCCATGATTTCATGGGGTTTTCCATTATTAATAAAGAAACGATGATTTCAAGCGGCCATCCTGCCCCTTCTTCACCTTTACAAGACCCTCTTGGGATCATTAAAAGCAACGATGGCGGGCAAACCTGGGAGCCTGTAGCTCTTCATGGAGAAGCAGACTTTCATCTTTTAGAAGCGAACAGTTTAAATCACCGCATGTATGGAATTGATGCGGCAAACTCAGAATTTTTTAGAACAGATAACAGTGGAGAGAGCTGGGAGGCCATTCAAACAGAGGGTTTCCCTGAAGATCTGCACGAGGTAAACGCTCTTGTTTCTCACTATCTTCAGCCAGAACATCTTTTAGCTGGGACAAAGAAAGGGATTTATAAGTCTATTGATGGGGGGAAATCGTGGAAAAAACTTCACCAGCATAAGACGTTTTCCGGTGCGGTCAACGACCGCCATAATTCCGAGCAAGTGTATGCCTACATGCCGGGTAATGGCTTGGGCTTAATGAAGAGTAAGGATTTTGGTCACACGTGGGAAAGTATGGACTTTAGACTGAACGACGACGATTTTGTTACATTTATTGATGTGCATCCAGAAAACCCGGAAGAAATCTCAATAGCAACGTCAAATGAATCCATCTACCAAACACAGGATGGAGGTGAAACCTGGGAAGCCCTTGTCATAGAGGGGACTACTCAGGATAAATAAAATAGACATCCTGACAGGGGCAGTTTCTCAAAATGAGAACTGTCTCTTTTGATTTACCTTCACTTCTCCAAAGCTTGTTCTTCTTCATACTAAAACCATAATTTAATCTTATGATGATACAAATGCAGTCATTCTAAAATGCAGATAGGAGCGGGAATGGCAATTCTCGCATTCCTGCTCAAGACCAGGGTTGTAGGAAGAAGTAACAAAGCTGAAAAAAGGAGAGTTGGAAAAATGAAAAAAAGGCTGCTTTACATAAGTGCGCTATCAGGTGTTTTGCTACTGAGTGGATGTAATAGCGAAGAAGAACCACAAACTGGTAACGAAACTTCTGGTGGTCATGAAGACCATATGGAAGAAATGGAAGAACTCCATGAAGATCATATGGGAGATGGTCACGGCAGTCATGAGGACCATGGTGAAGGACATGGAGAGCACCACAGTGAAAGCACGGCAGAGGAAATTAAAGCAGAGGCAGGGGAAGAGACTGGTACATTTAACGAAAGAGCCGAGGATGGTTTGCTTGTAAGTCAGACAAAAAATATAACAAGAATAGAAGAAAATGAATTAGAGGATTTATCTATTGCGGTTTCACAGACAATTTGGCCATCTACTCATGAAGAAAACCAGCCTGGAACAGTAATAATGGTTCCAGAAGATCATTGGCAAGTTGCCTTAGCGGGATTAAATCTAGTTCATCACCCTAATGACGGGCCTGCTTTATTTACTGGTTCAGACAGCATTTCGGACAGTGTGTTGGCTGAGATAGAACGACTTCAGCTAAAAGGAAATGAGGATGGGACGGAAGTAATTGTCATGGGAGACGTGGATGAAAATGTTCTAGATCAGCTTAATGGATATGAAACTGAACATATCACAGCGGAAACTCCCGCAGCTTTTGCAGCGAAAATAGATGAAGCATATGCAGAAGTGACAGGGAACATAACAGAAAACATTATTATTGGGTCATTGGAAAATGAGCACCAGACCCTTACTTCTATTGCTGGACACTGGATTGCCCATATGGAAGAAGGCCTGTTGTATGTAGCTGAGAATGAGATTCCGTCAGAAACCATAGAAGCGTTGGAAAAAAGAGAAGGGGAAGCTAACATATATGTATTAGGCTCTGAAACCATTATCTCTGAAGAGGTTGCTGACCAGCTTGGTGAATATGGAAACGTAGAAAGAATGGAAGGGGAGTCTCCCGCAGAGCTATCTGTAGAATTTGCTCAGTTTAGAGATGAAGAGAATGAATTCGGCTGGGGGATTGATGAACCAGGACACGGGCTTACCTTTGTTTCAACAAACACACCAGAGCTTGCAATACCTGGAGCGGCATTTGCCCACCTGGGGAAACATACTCCTCTGATTTGGCTCGAAGAAGGGGAATTAGGTGAGGAGATGTATGAGTATTTTTCTCTCTTAAAGCCTGTGTTTGAAAACGATCCTATGGAAGGGCCTTATAACCACGGTTATGTGCTAGGGACTTTTGAAGATATATCCTTTCAGACGCAGGGTATTATTGATGAAAAACTGGAAATCGAAGGACTGCATGGCCACGGCGGGCATTAATCTATAGGATACACTTGGTGGGACGGAGTAACAAGACGTTTCAAAGGATCCTGTAGTAAAAGGGATCACGAAGGCTTCTGCACCACTTGTGCAACCAAAATTATGTAAACCAAAAGGCTGCTATAAAGTCATACTCTAGCAGCCTTTTTGTCTCTTTGTTGTGTTTTATTTTTTATCAAGAACCTTATAAATCTTTTCAATCGCCCAGTCCAGATCCTTTTTTTCAATGGTAAGAGGGGGAGCAAAACGAATCACTTTTTCGTGAGTTTCTTTACAAAGGAGCCCTTCGTCTTTCAATTCCTCGCAATATTTTCTTGCAGGCTCTGTCAATTCAAGGCCGATAAACAGGCCCCTCCCCCTTATTTCCTTAATTTTCGGGTTAGAAATTTTTCTTAGCTTCTCTTTTACATATTCACCAAGCTCAAAAGAGCGCTGAATGAGGTTTTCCTCTTCAATTACTTCTAAGGCTGCTATGGACACAGCGCAGGCAAGAGGGTTGCCTCCAAATGTAGAACCGTGGGAGCCGGGTTCAAAGACGCCTAAAATGTCTCTGTCAGCTGCAACCACCGAAATTGGAAACACACCGCCACCTAGCGCTTTTCCTAAGATGTACATATCGGGTGTTACGTTTTCCCAATCACAGGCAAATCGTTTACCGGAACGGCCGAGACCAGACTGAATTTCATCGGCAATAAAAAGTACGTTTTGCTTCTTGCAAAATTCAAGGGCCTTTGACAAATATCCTTCAGAAGGGATCTGGATGCCTGCTTCTCCTTGTATAGGTTCGATCAAAAAAGCGGCCGTGTTTGCAGTGACAGCTTCTTGCAAAGCCGTAAGGTCTCCAAATGGAACCACCTTAATACCTGGCAGCATAGGCCCAAAATTTCGTTTATATTCTTCATTGGAGGAGAGGGACACAGCAGTCATTGTCCTCCCGTGAAAGTTCTCCTCCGCCACAATGATTTCTGCCTGGTTATCAGGTACACCTTTCACCTCATAGGCAGCGACGTGCGGCTTTAACCGCCGTTTCTACAGCCTCTGCACCCGTGTTCATAGGAAGAACCATATTTTTGCCGGTCAGCTCTGCAACCTTTTCGTAGAAAGGAGCGAGCTGGTCGTTATGGAAAGCACGAGAGGTTAAGGTAATCTTATCGGCCTGGGTTTTGAGAGCGTTGATAATTTTTGGATGACAGTGACCCTGATTAACGGCTGAATAAGCACTTAGCATATCAAGATACCGGTTTCCTTCCGGGTCTTTCACCCAGGCACCCTTCCCTTCGGCTATGACAATAGGAAGGGGGTGGTAGTTTTTGGCGCCAATTTTTTCTGTTGTTTCGATGATTCTCTTTGAGGTGGTCACATAGATTCCTCCTTATCGCAGGAGCAGCAGGCTGCTTTTTCTTTTTATAATCGCTATATCACGTGAGAACCAGCTTTTTTCCCAGCAGGGAAGCAACGAGTTCAGACGCTACATCAGCTGTCCTGTTTTTATCATCAAGAATAGGGTTAACCTCTACAAACTCTGCTGAAGTGATGATTTTTGCCTCGGAAAGCATTTCAAGAGCCAGATGACTTTCCCGGTAGGTCAGCCCTCCCATGACCGGTGTACCAACACCGGGAGCATCCAATGGATCAAGGCATCCAGGTCAAGGCTTAGGTGAACACCGTCTGTTCTTTGGGATAAATAGTGAATGGTTTCCTCGATAACTTTGGGCATCCCAAGTCTGTCCACTTCGTGCATTGTAAATACTTTAATACCTTTTTCTTTGATTAATAGTTTCTCCCCCTCATCGATTGACCTTGCCCCTATAATCACGATGTTTTCTGCTTTTACTTTTGGCGAGTAATCCCCGATGTTACGTAAAGAGGAATCGCCAAGGCCCAGATTGACTGCAAGGGGCATCCCGTGAATGTTTCCTGATGGAGAGGTCTCACCTGTATTTAAATCAGCGTGGGCATCATACCAGATCAGACCAAGGTTCTCATAATGCCTGCTAATCCCTGCAATGGAACCAATGCTTATACTATGGTCGCCTCCTAGAATAAGAGGGAATTTTCCTTCCTGCACAATAAGATCTACTTCTTTTTCAAGCTTTTCACTGGCTGCAAACACTTCTTTTAAGTTTCTCAGATTCTTTTCAGGATCTTTCTCCTTTTCTGGACGGTCGATTCGAATATCTCCACAGTCCTTCACGTTATATCCGAGACTTGTAATTTGCTCTAGTAAGCCTGCGTATCTCATGGCACTTGGACCCATATCCACTCCCCGGCGTCTTTGTCCCAGGTCCATTGGCACCCCAATGACTGAAATATCTTTATGTATAAACATCTTTTCATCCCCTTTATAAAGGTTTTCCTAATGAATATGTGAGAAAAGTAAAAACAATCCGACTACTTATATTATGCAGGAGAACTATTTGAATGGACAATAAAAAAAAGTTTACTAGTTTTAGGGGGAAATGGGAGAAAGCGTTTCTTATTCATTGTATTTTTATCAGTCAAAAGATATGAAAGAGATTGGTGAGAATCAAAGGGGAAGTGTAAGAGCAGTTTTGCCTGTTCATAAAAAAAGAATCCTGAAAAACGGAGCTATGTCCTTAGAAAGACTCCGTTATTCCAGGTTCTTTTTAAACAATTTATTTTGTTATGTTAATTTTCCTGGCTGCTTGGTTCGATCTGTCTCTCGCCTGATCGACTGTTTCGCCAGTACTTAATATGACACCCATTCGTCTGCCTGGCTTTGTCATTGGTTTGCCGAACAGTCTTACTTGGGTGTGAGGGACAGATAAAGCTTCCTCCAATCCTTCAACCTGATAATCTTCTGACTGATGATCAGCCTTTAACGCATAAGTGGTGCCAGCAGTTAAGGTTGAAATCGATGGAACAGGGAATCCAAGAATTGCTCTTACATGCAAAGCGAACTCTGATAAGTCCTGAGTAACGAGAGTCACCATTCCTGTGTCATGGGGGCGGGGAGAGACTTCACTGAAATATACTTTATCTCGTGTAATGAAAGCTCTACGCCAAATAATCCGTAACCTCCCAGAGCATCAGTTACTTTTTTGGCCATGGCCTGTGCTTCCTTTAACTGTGCTTCACTCAAATAGGCAGGCTGCAGGATTCAATATAATCACCGTCCTGTTGAATATGGCCGATTGGTGAACAATAGGAGGTGCCTGATACCGACCGTACAGTCAGTAGAGTGATTTCAGAGTCAAAGTGAATCATTTCCTCGACAATGACCCGGGTATTACGTCCTCTTCCTCCTTCAATTGCTTCATTCCAGGAGCTTCGGTTTCATCCATACTTCTGCAGACACTTTGTCCTTTCCCGGAGGAGCTCATAACCGGCTTAATGACACAAGGTGTGCCAATGTCTTTCACGGCTTCTTTGAGTTCTTCCAGGTTGTTCGCAAAGCTGTACTTTGCCGTCAAAATTCCAAGTTCTTCACTGGCTAACCGTCTGATTCCTTCCCGGTCCATTGTAAGCTTCGTAGCATTAGCTGTAGGTACGACATGATACCCTTCCTTCTCAAGTTCTACAAGGGTATCTGTAGCAATCGCTTCAACTTCAGGAACAATACAATCCGGTTTAACCTCCTCAATAAGGTGGCGGAGATCTTCTTTATGTAACATATCAACCGTATAGGCATGATGTGCAACCTGCATAGCCGGCGCATCAGCGTAATGATCAACAGCAATGGTTTCTGCTCCCAGTCGTTGTGCTTCAATTACAACTTCTTTTCCAAGCTCCCCTGAACCTAGAACCATGACCTTTTTGGCATGTTTTTTTAGCGGTGCCCCATACATACTGCTTCCTCCTTGAATGTTAAGAAAATTAAAAGACTATGTAAATCATACCTTTAAAATCATTGGTGTTCAAGGTCTAAAAGCGAACAAATATATAATAAATTTTAGTTTTGTTCGTTTATAGTGCAGGTGAGTGTCTAAGGGAAGCTTGAAATTGGTCAAGTTTCAGTTAATACGGCTTGACTCACCTGAAACATGAACTTCAGCTTTTGATAGGGATTTTAAGCGATTTTCATAGAGTACAGTCCTTTTTTCTTGACTGGTTCTTATGTTAGACCTACCCTTTCTAATAGATAAAACATGATAAAGGTTTTTTATTTTAAGTACTAATGAGCAATAAAACAGGGTAAAAGAATATTCGGAGAGATTTACATTATGGCGCTTGCATGTTAAGACAGCTTAGGAGGACAGGAAATTGGCCAGGCAAAAACACCAAAAGAATAAGCTTTATTTAAATCTATTATTTGTTTTTGTCTTCTTACTTTTCTCCGCTCTCATTCTTCGTCTGGGCTTTCTGCAAATTGTAGAAGGGGATGACTATGTGAGAGAAGTGGAGGATGAAGGAGAGACAACCGGCATTGATTCTCCTCGAGGATTAATGTATGACAGGCATGGCAACAAGGTAGTAGATAATGAATTGGTGCTTTCTCTTACTTATACGAATAGATCAGGTGTCTCGGATGAAGAAAGAATTGAGATTGCTCGACAATTGAACGAGGTCATTGAAATAGACTTAGAGGAAGAAGAAATAACAGAAAGAGATTTACAGGATTTTTGGATTGTGACAAATGAAGAAGAGGCTCAGGAGCTTGTAAGTGAAGAAGAGATCCAAGAGCTTACTGATGATGAATACTATGAGGTATTGCTGGATCGAATCCCTGAAGAGGAAGTTGAAGGATTCAGTGAACAGGAGACACAAGTTGCGGCCATCTGGAGAGAAATGAATCAAGGTTTTTATGATGAGCCTCACCGGATAAAGAAGGACATTGATGAAGAATCTGCCATGTTATTGGTGAGCATCTTGATGAGTTGCCAGGAGTGGACTTGCTTCGGGATTCTCAAAGAAAATATATGTATGAAGACAGCTTTTCTCGATTTTTAGGCCGTACAGGTGCTATTCCAAGCGAAAGTCTTGATGATTATTTAGCGAGGGGATATGAACGGTCAGATGAGGTGGGCAGAAGCTTTCTCGAACTTGAATATGAGGAAGAACTGCGCGGGGAGAAAAGACTGTTAGAAGAGAATGTGGACGGCACACAAGAAGAAGAGGCAGGACAGCGTGGCAGAGACCTTGTCTTATCTGTTGATATGGATCTGCAGCAAGAGGTAGAAAACATTATTGAAGAAGAAATCAGCGGCTCTGAATCAGGCTTTATCAATGAGGCGGAAGCGTATGTAGTAATGATGGATCCCAATACGGGTGAACTTCTTTCCGTAGCGGGCTATGACGATCACTTAGGAGCAATTTCAAGCAGCTATGAAATGGGATCTACTGTAAAAGCAGCGTCTGTGATGATCGGACTCGAAGAAGAAATTATCGAGCCAAATACCATATTTGAAGACCGGGAAATTTCTCTTCCGGGTACTCCTGATATGAGCTCTGTCACAGACATGGGAGCCATCAATGACCTGACAGCTCTTGAGCGGTCATCCAATATTTACATGGCAGAGATTGCAATGAGAATGGCGGGCTATGACTATGAGGAAGAGTGCTGCTGGGATAACATAGGAGGTTCCTACCAAACCTTCAGAAATTACTACAGCCAGTTTGGACTGGGAGAGGAAACCGGGATAGACCTGCCAGCGGAATCTGCAGGAATTACCGGGGACAGCGAATCAGGTGGTAACCTGCTGTATTTAAGCTTCGGACAGTATGACACGTACACGCCCCTTCAGCTGACGCAATATATTTCAACTATTGCCAACGGAGGTCCAGGCTTCAGCCTAACCTTGTAAATGAGATTAGGGAGCCGAGTCGCGATACTGATGAATTAGGAGCCGTCCGTCAGCAGCACACTCCTAATGTTCTTAACCAGATTGATGTCAGCCCTAGTCATTTAGATAGAGTGCAAGAAGGACTTTGGCGTGTTATGAATGGAGAGGACGGAACGGCCAGAGACGAATTTGAAGATGCAGACTATGTAGCAGCTGGAAAAACAGGAACCGCGGAAGTACGTATCATTGAAGAAAGTACGGGTGATGCCGTAGACGGGAATAACCAGGCTTTGGTTGCCTATGCCCCATATGATGAGCCGGAAGTGGCAGTTAGCGTTGTTGTCCCATATGTATACACTGATGAGGATGGAGGAAGCCCAGGAACTGCTAACAGAATTGCTCGAGAAGCAATGGACGCCTTTTTTGAACTTCAGGAAGAGCGTCAGGAAGATACGGAGGAAGAAGATCAAGAAGAAGATCAAGAAGGAATATCAGAAGAAGAGTTGGATGAATTACTAGAAGAAGAATAAAAGAAAGGCCAGAGTGCTCCTGGCCTTTCTTTTTATTTATGAATCAATAAATCTCTTCCTTTTGAAACAGGAAATGGGAAAAGGAAGGGGCTCTTAATTTTCCGCTGTTTGTTTTCGGACGATGAAGTACACGGCACTGTATAATGCCAGGTTCCAGATAGACCACGTCTTCTGTTTCTTTTTGCGTAATTTGATTGGCCGCATAATAAAAGGCTGCTTTTTCCTTTGGACTCATGCCTGTCTCTACTATTCCCGCTGGCGATCCATCCTCATGAGCAAGTTGTAGTCCGAATCCATTTTTTTGATAGCCGTTAACCCACACATCAGTCTGTTCAAGGTTAATGACTTTTAACCAAAAACAGCTTCGGTGACCAAGGGTATATTTGGAATATTTTTCTTTCAGGACAATGCCTTCCAGCATTCTTTCTTTTACTGCTTCAAACAATGCAGGACCATCCCCTGCTGTGTACTTTACTTTTGTGAGAGAGGTTGAGTCCTGAGGAATAACATCTATTAGAATCATTTTTCTTTCAATCAAAGTTAAATTCGTCACGTCTCTTCCTTTATAATGAAGCACATCAAAGGCTGCAAACGTAACAGGAAAGCAAATCCCGGAGTGGAACCTCTCCATGAGACGGTCATAATCCGGTCGTCCTTTCTCATCAGCCGCAATTAATTCACCGTCTATGGTGGTACCGGGCGGGAGGACAAGGGACTGCAATTCTGGAAATTGCTCAGTCACTTCTAATTGATTTCGTGTATAGAGACGAATTCTATGGTCAATGTTTGTTATGATCATACGAATGCCGTCTAATTTAAGTTCGGCCAGATAATCAGTAGAATCAAATGGTGCATTATTCATCGCTTTATGTAAAAGCATGGGTTGTATCATGTTCGGTCACTCTCCCCAAGACCATTATAAGGAGAGAAAGGGCAAAAGTATGCATGAAATGGCTGGTAATATAATAATTTGTCAGAATATTTAACAAATTGTATTGACCTTCTGCTGGTTTTAAAGTAAGCTTGTCTTAATAAAGAATTTACTTTTAAAGCAACGTATTTCTTTGCTGTTGTTTTCTCAACGAGCTGGATCATACTTGCCAGGCAGAAGTAAAGCAAGGGTGATGACCTTCCTGAGGCTAATGTAGATAAGAGGGAGGAAATCTATGAATCATTTAGGAGATTTTAAACAAGAATTAATAAAAGATTATAATGATATTAACCGTCAATTGTTTGATATTGGCGTTAAGCATCAGAAAGTAGAAATTATTGGGGACAAAGTCATTATACTCGCCAATCATAAGAGAATTCCTTCTCTTAAATGTCTTGATGAGTCTAATCGTCTTGTTACAAGGTTAACAGACCTATCCATCATTGAAAATTTTAAAGTTCAGCTAAAGAAGACGATTGAAGAAAAATATAATATGAAAATAAATGCGATACTTAAAGATTATGATCCTGCTACCGAATATTCAGGCACCATTATCATTCTCGAAAGGGAAGTAAGTTATTATCTAACAGAGCAATTTATGAAGGCATAAGACAAATGCATAGACTGTTGACTGGTCAAATGAACTCAAAGGAGTGCAGGAAAGCCGTCAACATTAAGCACACAGCAAGACTGTGGGTTTAATGTTGGCGGCTTTTTATATGGAAAAAAGATCCAGCCGCTTTCCATTGTGAGTGTCAAAACAAAACACCTATCTAAAACAAGAGAGTTTTCTGGCAGCCTTGGCGTGGATTCTTTAAGAGAAAGGAAGGGATAAATTCTTAATTTCCAAAAAGCAGTGAAAAACCGTACAGGACCAAAAAATATTAACATTTTGGGGAGGAGAAAAATTATGACAAAAAATAAAGATGTGATTCAGGCGTTGGATACACTCACCGGAGGAAGAGTGGTGAAGTCCCTCCACGATATTACAGGGGGAGATCATCCCTTTGTAATCATGAAAAGTTCTAATATTCCAGGGAAGGAAGTCATCGAAATTCCAGGGTTAATTTACGGCAATCCAGAAAAGGAAATTAACAAACTGGCTGTAACCATGACACTGACGGAAGGGTCTATAGAGCTGGCGGGTGCGACAGGTGTTGATGCAATTGTGGCCCACCACCCTATTGCAGAAGCTGCAAATTCAGGGGGAGTCCCATTAAAAAATTATTTAGATCTTTACGGTCTTTCAGTGTTTGAGCTTCATGAATCCTTTCATGGTCTTCACCCTGGTATTCCTTTTCTCCATGGTCATAAGGTGTACAGGTCTGAGATCTGTTTTGGCGGTCTCCACGGAAATGTTTTATTTGTCGGACAAGCCTATCCAAAAGTAAATACATTAGGAGATATGCTGTCGAGACTGGATACCTTCATGGATTTCAAAGAAGAGGAAGAGGTCACAAACAGAGAAAAAGTGATTAAACAAGCAGATTCAACGATAGAAACGACTCTGGTTACCAGAGGGAGAATCCTAATCGGAGAAGAAGAGAGCCCAGTGGAACATATTCTTCATATTTTCCCTCATACAGGCTTTTCTCCGGATCATCTGCGACAGGCTGTCAAGGAGCACCCAGAAGCAGACACAGTCCTTGCTTCCATCAGCAGAGTGTATGAGGGCCATCCGTTAATAGAAACGGCAAGGGAGCTGGGTCTTAATTTCATAGTTGGGAACTGTCATGCTTTGGAAATATTAGAAAACGGTCTGCCATTAGCTTATGCCCTGGACAGCCTGCTTCCCAAAGTAGAAGTGGTCGTGTTCAGAGAAAGAATCACAAGCACCTCTCTTCATGAGATGGGAAATCAGTATATGAAGGACTACGGTGAAAGTATGGCATCAAAGTATTTAGTTAATAAAGCCACACAGGTTATTTTATAGGAGGGATAAGTATGGAAAATGCAAAGGTCAGATCCGAAGAACAACAGGCGCTTGAAGAAAAAACATTGGAAGAAGAAGTTGAGAACCTGTCTTTTCCCATAGAGAGAAAAAAGCTGACAGGCATTGAAGCCACAGGTTTAGCCTTAGTAATCGCCTCCATGCTTACTCTCTTATTTTCACCAGCTACGCTGGCCGGCCTGTTTGATTCTATCCTTGATAGTGTAGTTCCTGTTGTCGTGGACACGTTTTTAATCGGGACGGTCGGGGTTGCCATAATTATTAGTGTAATTATCGGGCGTACACTAGAACGGTTGGGATTTACTGATGCATTAATGAGAATCTTTGTGCCGTTAATGAAATTTTCAAAAGTGAACTCTTCAGTAGTCGTACCCAGTATTTATAATATTCTCGGAGACATTAATGCTGCTGGTAAAATCGCCGGTCCTATCCTCGTTAAAGCCGGCGCCACAAAAGCTGAACAAAAGATCGCTGTGGCAACGATGGTTCAATCACAACAGTCCTTTTCTACATTCATGCTTGGTATTGTAGCTTTAACAGCAGCCGGGGTGAATGCTTTTCTTGTAGTGGTTCTGGCAGTGATGGTACCTGTGCTTATCATGCCTTTTCTTTTATCAAAGACCGTATACCGGGACACCAAACCTGTGGAGCTTTCTCATATGCCTTCTTTTACCCCGAAAACAAGGCATTGCCGACACTTTTCAACGCGGCAAGAGAGGGGGCGGAACTATTATTTTTGCTTATCATCCAGCCGTAGCTGTAGTATTTATGTTTATAGGCATTTTGAATTACATTGGGATTTGGTCAGGCATTGAGGCAGGATTAACTATATTCTTATCTGCTTTATCCATTCATCCAGAAACAGGGATACTGTCTATTCTTGCAAGTCCAACATTAGGAATGGCTGAACTGACAGAGGTAGCGGCTTCTCTTGATCCAATACTGGTCATCGGATCTTTTATCCTGGCTTCCTCAGGCTTACCATTGTCTGCCGTATTCGGCCAAATTCCTGTCATTTGGGCTGCAAATTCTGACCTTAATGAGAGGGAAGCAATGAGTGCAGCATTGCTGGGTATTGGCTTGCGATTTGTAACAATCTTTCTAATTGTTGTTCTGCTGGGCCCGTTTCTATTGTAAATTGCTAACCATATAAAAATGATTGTATTTTAGGGATGTCCCAGAGACTTTGGGACATCCCGCTCTTTGTTAGGTAATAAATCTTCCAGAAACTCCTCTTCACAAGATCTTCATACTTAAGGTTTATAGTTTACTTACAGGAAATAAAGTGAAAGGAAATATTGTATTCTATTCACTTGATTCCAGGGCGGATGTAAGGTCGTAATAAGCAGGCTCGGCTTGTTTATTTTTTTTGAAAAAAAGACTAATTGATCTAAAAAGAAAAGTATAGGAGAAGACAAGGGGTTGCATGGGATTGAAAAATGGGTCAGTTATAAATGAAATATTCTGGATCAGAACACTGGCCTGTTTAGCGGTGGTTCTGGTTCACAGCGTGAACACAACTTTGGATAATTATGAACATTCTATAACACAAACAGAAGAGTATTTATTAATTGCTCTGCGGTTTGCTGCTTTTTTTGGCACGCCTGCTTTTATCTTTATTTCTGAGGTACTGCTTGCTCACGCTTATCCTAACCAGGTTCCAAAAGACTTTTTTAAAAAAAGAATAAAGTTTTTACTGGTTCCCTTTGCTTTTATGGCTGTAGTATTTGCGTAAGTTTTAAGTGATTCTTTCATG